>NZ_JAHBDE010000076.1:0-218660 GCF_019956175.1 Pseudomonas sp. BF-R-30
CCAAGACCATCATCGTCAACAAGCGCTCGATGGCCAGCGGCTACGCCGGCCTGGACAACGAACTGTTCTACCTGGACAAGACCATGATGGTGTTCGGCGACGCTAAAAAGGTCATCGAAGACATGGTTAAAGCCGTCGAGTAACCCTCTGCGGCACACGGAACGCCCCGACTCGTCGGGGCGTTTTTGTTTGCGCAAATCGTCGGACAAACTATCCTTTTGTTACCGATCCGGTAACGGTGTTTTGCTTGAAAGGCCCGGAATAGACGCCTTGATTGCGACCTTGGTAGCGGGACAGAAGCCGGCACAATTCACTAGACTGCACGTCCTGCTACCTGTTGCCCGAGATAACAATCCATGTACCGTGACCGTATTCGCCTGCCTTCGTTGTTGGACAAAGTGATGAGCGCTGCCGACGCTGCCGCTCTGATTGAGGACGGCATGACCGTCGGCATGAGTGGCTTTACTCGCGCAGGTGAAGCCAAGGCCGTCCCCCAGGCGCTGGCCGAGCGTGCCAAGGTCGCGCCGCTCAAGATCAGCCTGATGACCGGCGCAAGCCTGGGCAACGACCTCGACAAGCAGTTGACCGAAGCTGGCGTGCTGTCGCGACGCATGCCGTTTCAGGTCGACAGCACTCTGCGCAAGGCGATCAATGCCGGCGAAGTCATGTTCATCGACCAGCACTTGTCGGAAACCGTGGAGCAATTGCGCAACCAGCAATTGAAGCTGCCGGACATTGCCGTGATTGAAGCCGTGGCGATCACCGAGCACGGGCATATCGTGCCAACCACCTCGGTCGGCAACTCGGCCAGCTTCGCGATTTTCGCCAAGCACGTGATCGTCGAAATCAACATGGCGCACAACCCGAATCTCGAAGGTCTGCACGACATCTACATTCCGACCTACCGTCCGACCCGTACACCGATTCCGCTGGTCAAGGTCGACGATCGCATTGGCAGCACCGCCATCCCGATTCCACCGGAAAAAATCGTCGCCATCGTGGTCACCAACCAGGCTGACTCGTCCTCCACTGTGCTGGCGCCGGACGTCGAGACCCAAGCCATTGCCGACCACCTGATCGACTTCTTCAAACAGGAAGTGGCAGCCGGGCGCATGACCAACAAGCTCGGCCCGCTACAAGCCGGTATCGGCACCATCGCCAACTCGGTGATGTGTGGCCTGATCGACTCGCCGTTCGAAGACCTGACAATGTATTCCGAGGTGCTGCAGGACTCGACCTTCGACCTGATCGACGCGGGCAAGCTGAGTTTTGCCTCGGGCAGTTCGATCACCCTGTCGAGCCGGCGCAATGCCGACGTGTTCGGCAATCTGGAGCGCTACAAGGACAAACTGGTTCTGCGTCCGCAGGAGATCTCCAACCACCCTGAAGTCGTGCGCCGCCTTGGCATCATCGGCATCAACACGGCACTGGAGTTCGACATCTATGGCAACGTCAACTCCACTCACGTCTGCGGCACGCGGATGATGAACGGCATCGGCGGCTCGGGCGACTTCGCGCGCAACGCACACCTGTCCGTGTTCGTGACCAAGTCGATCGCCAAGGGCGGTGCGATCTCCAGCGTGGTGCCGATGGTCAGCCATGTTGACCACACCGAACATGACGTCGACATCCTCGTGACCGAAGTGGGCCTGGCAGACTTGCGAGGCCTGGCGCCTCGGGAGCGTGCCCGGGTCATCATCGACAAGTGCGTGCACCCGGATTACCGCCAGGCGCTGAATGATTACTTCACCACCGCGTGCGCCATCGGCGGGCACACCCCGCACATCCTGCGTGATGCCCTGAGCTGGCACATCAACCTGGAAGAAACCGGGCAAATGCTGAATAAGTAATTGGTACAGATAGCAGCTGACGCAAACACAGTTTCGTCAGCTTGCTCTTGTTGCTTCACATTATGGAAAAAACTGTACTACTGTACCGGTCATTTCCTAAGGAAAATTCCTACCTCGTCGAGTCAAAACAGCAATTTTGCACCTTAACAGTGCAGACAGGTACAGTTGCCTCAAATTCGACCAGTACACCCCCTATAAACAGTTAACTGAGCTCGCACAATACAGGTGAACTGTATCTACAGAGACTAGGCAAACGAGAGGATCATGGGCACCAGTTAAGCCACTACCTAATCCCGCCATAAGCGGAAGGATGAAAACCATGGAACGTACACTCAGTTCCGAACTGTTCTTCGAAGACACCGCTGCAAAAACCCAGGCTTCCCTGCCTCTGCGCGTTATCGCCAACTTGATGCTGTGGCAGCGCCGCATCACCAGCCGCCATCAACTGGCTCGTCTGGATTCGCGTCTGCTGGCTGATGCCGGGATTAGCGAAGCACAACGCTACGAAGAGCTGAGCAAGCCGTTCTGGCGCTAAGTTAGCGTCGCTGGCTCTGACCTGAAGGTCCACCGCCAGCAACCCGAATTGAAAAAACAAAACCCGTCGTGGGAAGCCACGACGGGTTTTGTCGTTTTGGCCTGTCAAATCCACTTTTACAGTAGGGAACCCTGAGCACCAGTACAGTTTGCAAAAACTACAAACTGGATGAGTACAATATCGTCGCAGTGTGTCTGCAATGGATATTCGACCGGTGTCAGCATGGAGCCTCCACTTATCAGGACAGGGAACGCGCCATGAGTTCTTTACAGGATGTTTCGACCCCATCAATTCGATCAAGACCTTTCTTGCACTGGGTCAGAGATCTGCTGACTGGATTCTTCGCTAGCCTGGAAAGGGCGAGAACACGACGTTTACTGGCTCAACTCGATGATCGTCAGCTATCGGATCTTGGCATCAGCCACGCTGAGCGCATCAATGAATTGGATAAACCGTTCTGGCGCTGACTGCCTGTTTGCATGACGGGCTGTTCGAACTGACACACTCAGGCCTAATATCAAGTCAGAACGTGGCGAGCGCCAAGCGCCTGGCGTCTGACTTTGCAGACACTGCGCCATTTTTCAACTGGTTTACCCAAAGGAGTTACCCATGTCCCGTCTCCGCCTGCTCAGCGCTGCAGCCCTGTTTGCCGTGGCAGCCAATGCCAGCGCAACCAGCTTCATCGTGACCACCGACGCTGTAGTTAACGCGCTCAAAGCCACATCCGATGCGACCTCCGACGTCATATCGTCGTCCTTCAAGGATGACAAGATCGTCCTCGCGGCCCGTGATGACGCTGCCAGCTTCGTCGCCAGCGAAGGTTCCATTCGCGGAGTGAAACTGGAAAGCGCCATCGACCACATTCACCGCCAGGCGCCACAGCTGAACGCAACCGACGCACAACTGGCGCAGGCGATCCTGACGATCTAAACGACTGCACAAGGCATGGGGCACGCCCGACGTGCCCCAATGTTTCGGCGCTGGCTCTAGAACGGGCCTTGCGCTAGCCTTGGGACTCACTCTCAACTGTCGAGTCTCATGCGTTTTCCTTCAAGTTTCTTGATCGCTCCAGCCTTTCTTACCCTTGGTTACTGCGGATCTGCCCACGCTTATGACGCCTTCAACCTGTCCACCCAAGGCATCGTCGCCAGCGTTTACGCCACAAGTTTGGTGACCTCCGCCCCCTTCGACCATAAACTGCTGCTCGCTGCCCATGATGACGCCGCGGCATTCATTGCCAGTGACGGCCAACTGAGAGGCGCACGACTGGAGTCGGCCTTGCGGTATCTGCGTCGAACCCAGGCAAAACTTCATGCCAACGACCTTGAACTGGCACAAGCAATTCTCGTCCAATAGTTATCCCTGTTTTTTCTGGAGTCATTCCATGCGTAACCCGCTGATTGCTGCCACCTTAGGTCTGCTGCTGTTGGCCGATGTGGCCCAGGCACATACTCTGGTTGCCACCAGTAATATTCTGATCCGTGCTACCCAGCGCACCCTCGATTTCACCTCCGACACCACCACGTCCATTCGCGATTCGAAAATCGTGCGCGAAGCCCAGGACGATGCCGCCAGTTTCGTTGCCAGCAATGGCGACATTCGTGGCGCTCACCTGGAATCCGCCTTCGATTTACTGCGTACCCGTGTGCCGGAAGCTCGTGACGCCAGTGACCAGGATCTCGCCGAAGCCATCCTCGCACTGTGAAGCGTCAAGGTGCCTGGCTGCTGGCCGGGGCCATGTTGCTGCTCGGCAACATGGCCCACGCTGGCCTTCAATTACAGCTCAAGACCGAAGGTCTGACTCCCGCGCAACAGCAAGCCAGCCAGGCGTTGCTCGATGAAGCCATGCAGGCACTGCCGCCACGCTTTATCGAGCAACTCGATCGACGCATCGACGTCGACTGGACGGATGACATGCCGGGCAACGCCTACGGTCAGGCGTCACTGGTGTCCGAACTCGATCTGAACCGCAACCTGCTGGCCAGCCTCACCGATGGCAGCGCCGCGACCAAGAAAACCCTTCGCCCCCATGGCACCGTGCGCCGGGAAATGCTGGCCACGGTGGTGCACGAGCTGACTCACATCTACGATCGCTCGCGCCTGTGGCCGGATGCCGAACGCAAGCTGATTCAGCGCTGCACCCAGCGCAACAACAGCTCAGGGCTGGTTGGCATTCCCGACCAATGCCGGGGCCAGTCCGATCGGCGTTTTACCCTCAGTGACGATCCGCGTCTGCTCGACCTCGCCGGCTGGCAGCAATACGTAGGCCGTCGCGGTGAACGCGAACAGCACAATCGCCAGATTGCCCGCAGCCCGGACATCTACGAGACCAGCAGTCCAAAGGAGTTCGTCGCGGTCAACATGGAGTATTTCCTCCTCGACCCGAGCTACGCCTGCCGCCGTCCCTCGCTGTATCGCTACTACCAGGAACATTTCGGCTGGGCGCCTGCCGCCAAAGACACCTGCAGCAAGACCTTCGCGTTCCTCAATGCCGGCAGCGACTTCGCCAAGACACCTTTGGGCCAGGTCGATCCGGAGCGAGTCTATGCCGTTGACTATCTGCTGGCCGAGGCCAACCAGAACCTGTTCAGCCGCTGGGGTCACAGCATGTTGCGCCTGGTGATCTGCGCGCCTGGCCGACCACGCGGACCGGATTGCCGATTGGATCTGGACCAGCATCTGGTGCTGTCTTACCGCGCCTTCGTCGGCGACGTGCAGCTGTCGAGCTGGGATGGCCTGGTCGGTAAATACCCGTCGCGACTGTTTATCCTGCCGCTATCCCAGGTCATCGACGAATACACCAAGACCGAATTGCGCAGCCTGGCCTCCGTGCCCCTGAACCTGTCGCGCAGAGAGATTGAAGACGTGGTCGGACGTGCCGCCGAGATGCACTGGAGCTACGACGGCAACTACTTCTTCCTGTCGAACAACTGCGCGGTAGAAGAGCTGAAGTTACTGCGTGGCGGCACCAATAACCCGCAATTGGTGGGACTCGACAACATCATGCCCAACGGTTTGCTCGAAGTGCTGAAGGGCCGCGGACTGGCGGACGCCAGTGTGCTGGACGACCCACGAGAAGCCTTGCGCCTGGGTTATCGTTTCGACTCCTTCCGCGAGCGTTATCAGGCGATGTTCGAGATCCTGAAAAAGCACTTGCCGATCAAACAGGAAACCGTCGAAGACTGGCTCGAATTGAAAGCGGCAGAGCGTCGGCAATGGTTCGAGCAGGCCGATTTGCGCACCAGCGCGGCATTGCTGCTATTGGAACAGGCCAGCTTCCGTCAGCAGTTGCTGCTGGCCCAGGATGAAGTGAAGCAGCGCTATCTGGGCGCCCGAGAACTAAAGAATGGCGGCATGGACAAGGCCAACGAGACGCTCAAGGACATTCTGGCCAACAGTGGCTTTCTCAGCCGGCCGGCAGAACTGCTGGGCACCAAGGGTTATGGCCTGCCGCAACCGAGCGAGTGGGAGCATCTGGAATCGGAAAGCAGCCAGCGCCAGAAGCAGCTCCTGGCGCTGTCCGGGGATCTGGACAAGGAAGTGAGGGCATTGCTTGAACCGGGCCGCGCCGCCGAAATGGCCGCCAACGAGGCCAACGTGAAGCAGATTGGTGAACACCTGCGCAAACTGCACAAGGCATCAGGCGGGATAGAGTTGCCTTGATACCGCAACCTGTGGGAACGAGCTCGCTCCCACAAGAATTACAGCGTTTAGCCACACATAGCAAAAAGGGCTTCAGAACTCAGTCCTGAAGCCCTTTTTGCTGTTCAGCCTGTGCCGCGCGGCTCTAATTCCACTGTCTCAGGCACTTTACACTCAGCTGACGCGGGCCTTACGCACGCCTTCGGCCAACGCTGAGCACAGGCTCAACACGCCATCCACGGCTTGTTCCGGGGAGGTGGCATTGGCGATGTGATCGATCAACGCCGAGCCCACCACAACACCGTCGGCCAGACGCGCGATGGACGCCGCCTGTTCCGGAGTCCGGATACCGAAACCGATGCTGATCGGCAGGTCGGTATGGCGACGCAGACGGGCGACCGCTTCCTCGACGTGTTCCAGCGTGGCAGCGCCGGCACCGGTCACACCGGCCACCGATACGTAGTAGACGAAGCCGGAGCTGCCGTTGAGAACGGTCGGCAGGCGCACATCGTCGGTGGTTGGCGTGGTCAGGCGAATGAAGTCCAGGCCCGCGGCCTGCGCCGGGTCGCACAGTTCGCCGTTATGCTCTGGCGGCAGGTCGACCACGATCAGGCCGTCAACGCCGGCTTCCTTGGCTTCGGCGATGAAGCGCGGTACGCCGTACATGTGGATCGGGTTGAAGTACCCCATCAGCACCAGCGGTGTTTCGTTGTTGTCCTGGCGGAACTCGCGAACCATTTGCAGAGTTTTCGCCAGATTCTGCTTGGCACCCAACGCACGGATGTTGGCGAGCTGGATTGCCGGGCCGTCAGCCATCGGATCGGTGAAGGGCATGCCCAGTTCGATCACATCGGCGCCAGCCGCCGGCAAGCCCTTGAGGATAGCCAGGGACGTGTCATAGCCCGGGTCGCCGGCTGTCACGAAGGTCACCAGAGCGGCACGGTTCTGTTCCTTGAGTTCGGCAAAACGCGTTTGCAGGCGGCTCATCAGTGTTTCTCCTGCTTAGATTGTTCCATGTGGTGCATCACGGTCTGCATGTCTTTATCGCCACGGCCGGACAGGTTGACCACCATCAGGTGATCCTTTGGCAGGGTCGGGGCGCGCTTGAATACTTCAGCCAGGGCATGGGCGCTTTCCAGGGCAGGGATGATCCCTTCCAGGCGGCAGCACTGGTGGAACGCAGCGAGGGCTTCGTCGTCGGTCACCGAGGTGTACTGAACTCGGCCGATGTCATGCAACCAGGCGTGTTCCGGGCCGATGCCCGGGTAGTCCAGGCCGGCGGAGATCGAGTGGGCATCGATGATCTGGCCATCGTCGTCCTGCAGCAGGAAAGTACGATTGCCGTGCAGGACGCCTGGAACGCCGCCATTGAGGCTGGCCGCATGCTTGCCGGTCTCGATGCCATAGCCGGCGGCTTCAACGCCGATGATTTCGACACTCTTGTCGTCGAGGAACGGGTGGAACAGGCCCATGGCGTTGGAACCACCGCCGATACACGCCACCAGGCTGTCCGGCAGGCGACCTTCCTGGGCTTGCAGCTGCTCGCGGGTTTCCTTGCCGATTACGGCCTGGAAGTCGCGAACCATCGCCGGGTAAGGGTGCGGACCAGCCACGGTACCGATCAGGTAGAAGGTGCTGTCGACGTTGGTCACCCAGTCACGCAGGGCTTCGTTCATCGCGTCTTTCAGCGTGCCGGTACCGGCTACCACCGGGATCACTTCGGCACCCAGCAGCTTCATGCGGAACACGTTGGCCTGCTGACGCTCGATGTCAGTGGTGCCCATGTAGATCACGCAATCCAGACCGAAACGCGCAGCAACAGTGGCCGTGGCCACACCGTGCATGCCGGCGCCGGTCTCGGCGATGATGCGCTTCTTGCCCATGCGTCGCGCCAACAGGATCTGGCCGATGCAGTTGTTGATCTTGTGCGCGCCGGTGTGGTTCAGCTCTTCACGCTTGAGGTAGATCTTCGCGCCGCCGCAGAACTCGGTCAGACGCTCGGCGAAGTACAGCGGGCTTGGACGTCCGACGTAGTCGCGCTGGAAGTAGGCCAGTTCTTCCTTGAATGCAGGATCTTCCTTGGCCAACTCATATTCGCGGGCCAGGTCGAGGATCAACGGCATCAGGGTTTCGGCAACGTAGCGGCCGCCGAACGCGCCAAACAGGCCGTTGGCATCAGGGCCGTTGCGCAGATTAGTCTGGGTCATGGGGCGCTCCAGTTGAATGCATGAAGTGATGCATAAAGAGATAGTGGGCTTCACTCTACCCCTGACGCCTCGGCCTGAAAACCGATAAGATCGCCACAACCTGTCAGGAAAACTCACAGATCAAATGAGCCATGACCTTCCTCCCCTGAACGCGCTTCGCGCCTTCGAAGCCACTGCCCGCTTGAACAGCGTCAGTCAGGCGGCCGAACAGCTGCACGTCACCCACGGCGCAGTCAGTCGGCAACTCAAGTTACTTGAAGAACACCTCGGCGTAAGCCTGTTCATCAAGGACGGTCGCGGCCTGAAACTCACAGATGCCGGGTTACGCCTGCGTGACGCCAGCAGCGAAGCCTTCGAGCGCCTGCGCGGCGTATGCGCCGAACTCACACAAAGCTCCGCCGATGCGCCATTCGTGCTCGGTTGCTCTGGAAGTCTGCTGGCGCGCTGGTTTATTCCAAGACTGGGGAGACTCAATGCCGACCTGCCGGACTTGCGCTTGCACCTGTCGGCCGGAGAAGGCGATCTGGATCCGCGAAGACCGGGGCTGGATGCCTTGCTCGTATTTGCCGAGCCACCCTGGCCGGCGGACATGCAGGTTTTTGAGCTGGCCAGCGAACGTATCGGCCCGGTCATGAGCCCGCGGTTCGCCGGCTATGAACGGCTCAAGCAGGCGCCGGAAACTGCCCTGCTGAACGAACCCTTGCTGCACACCACCTCACGCCCGCAAGCCTGGCCGAACTGGGCGCAACCACGCGGGCTCGACGCCAGGGCGCTGAAGTACGGTCAGGGATTTGAACATTTGTATTACTTGCTGGAAGCCGCCGTCGCAGGTCTGGGCGTGGCGATTGCCCCCGAACCCTTGGTGACGGAGGACTTGAAGGCCGGCCGCCTGGTTGCGCCTTGGGGCTTCAGTGAAACCCCGGCGCAACTGGCGTTGTGGCTACCCAAGCGCGCCGCGGACGGACGCGCCCGGCAACTGGCGCAGTGGCTCAAGAACGAGCTGCGTCGCGCGGATTAATCACGCTTGCACAACAGATAAGCGGCCAGCAAGCCTAATGCACCCACGGCGACACCAGCTGTTGTCCAAGGATGTTCCTGGGCGTAGTCCCGGGTGGCAATCCCGGTTTCACGGGTTTTGACCTTGACCTCTTCATAGGCATCGCCAAGCAAATGGCGCGAGTGCTTCAAGGCATTCTCGGCGTTGCTTTTCAGGGTCTTGAGGGTTTTACGCGACTCGTCCGAGGCGTCGTCCTTCAGGCTTTCCAAAGACTTGAGCAGACTCTCGATCTCGGCTTCCATGCTTTGCAATGAGGCTTTGCGTAACGAGGTGTTGGCCATGGTGGCTCTCCTGCATTGGTGATGAGTGGCGTGTGTTGGTTGGGACTTCATGGGTTCGAGAAAGTGCAGAAAATCTGAACCTCACCCTCAGAACGACCAACAGAAGAAATAGGAAAAATCACTGCTAGTCTGTAATTCACACGCCGAGGAGAACGCCATGTCTGACCATCACACCTACAAGAAAATCGAGCTGATCGGCTCGTCCACCAGCAGTATCGAAGATGCGATCAACAACGCGCTGGCCGAAGCCAGCAAAAGCATCAAATACATGGAATGGTTTGAAGTGACCGAGACCCGTGGGCACATAAGGGACGGCAAGGCTGCGCACTTTCAAGTGACCTTGAAAGTCGGGTTCCGGATTGCCAGCAGCTGACTTTGGGCTAGTCTTCTGAACTTGCACGCCGGTCGAATGCCATAGGGAATGGCAAAGCACTACATGAGTGCGTCCGGCTGACGGCTGGTTACCCCCTATGATCCGACCAGGGAATGCAACCGATGAAGAAGTTTATGTTGGCAGTAGGTTTGTTGAGCCTTGCGGGGAGCGCGTTGGCGGGCGGCAAGCCATGCGAAGAGCTGAAAGCCGAAATCGCAGCGAAACTTGATGCCAAGGGCGTTTCCGGTTACTCGCTGGAGATTGTCGACAAAGGTGCCGCTGCCGGCGGGAAAGTTGTTGGCAAATGCGAAGCGGGTGCCAAAGTGATCGTCTATAAAAAGTAGGCAGAATTCCGCCTGAAAAAAAGCCGACACCACGGTGTCGGCTTTTTTACGCCTGCCGTTTGAGCATCAACCCCGCATGACCTGCGCCAGCAGTTCGTAGGAATGCACGCGATCGGCATGTTCGTACAGGTCACAGGTGAAAATCAGCTCGTCAGCCTGGGTCTGTTCGATCAGGACCTCGAGTTTGGCGCGGATTTTCTGCGGGCTGCCGATCATCGCCAGGCCAAGGAAATCGTGCACGGCATCTCTCTCATGGGGCAGCCACAGGCCGTCCATGGTCTTCACTGGCGGACGCTGTACCAGGCTTTGGCCACGCATCAGGGCGAGAATCCGCTGGAACACCGAGGTCGCCAGGAAATCGGCCTGCTCGTCGGTATCGGCGGCCACCAATGGCACGCCGAGCATCACGTAGGGCTTGTCCAAAACGGCTGACGGCTTGAAGTGATTGCGGTAGACCCGAATCGCTTCATGCATGTAGCGCGGTGCGAAATGCGATGCGAAGGCGTAGGGCAAACCGCGCTCACCGGCCAGTTGCGCACTGAACAGGCTCGATCCCAACAACCAGACCGGCACATTGGTCCCGGTCCCCGGCATGGCGATGATGCGTTGGTCCGGGGTACGTGGCCCAAGGTAGCGCACCAGTTCCGCCACGTCTTCCGGGAAATCGTCGGCGCTTCCGGAGCGTTCGCGGCGCAGCGCACGTGCGGTCATCTGGTCGGAACCGGGGGCACGCCCCAGGCCCAGATCGATCCGGCCCGGATAAAGGCTTTCCAGGGTGCCGAACTGTTCGGCGATCACCAACGGTGCGTGGTTGGGCAACATTACCCCGCCCGAACCGACTCGAATGGTCGACGTGCCACCGGCCAGGTACCCAAGTAGCACCGAAGTCGCGGAACTGGCGATGCCATCCATGTTGTGGTGCTCAGCCACCCAGAAGCGGTTGTAACCGAACTTCTCGACATGCTGCGCCAGGTCCAGCGAGTTGCGCAGCGATTGGGCCGCGCTGCCGTTCTCGCGAACGGGCACCAGATCGAGGGTCGAGAACTTGATATCGGACAGTCGTTTCATAAACCTGCTTCTCCAATTGAGGGCGCAGGTTTGTTCTTGCGAACGCAAACCTGCCGAATCCAAAAGCGTATTCATGCAATGTGGGCATATACCCGAGTTTCAATAGCCCGGTAAAAAATCCCGCGAAAAAAGCAGACTGATCGGACGTGATGAACTTTGCGCCACTGTCTATCCTCACAACCCTGGCAAGTGAAAACCACGAAGGCGCGACGTTTCGCGCCAATCTTGAGGTGACAGGCATGGCTATCGTTAAGAAAGCATCGGCCCATTGGGAAGGTGATCTGAAAACCGGCATCGGCTCGATTTCCACAGAAACCGGCGTGCTCCGGGAAGCTCCCTATGGCTTCAAGGCGCGCTTCGAGGGCGGCCGGGGCACCAACCCGGAAGAGTTGATCGGCGCGGCCCACGCCGGCTGTTTCTCCATGGCGTTTTCCATGATTCTCGGTGATGCCGGCCTGAAGGCCGATAGCATCGACACCCAGGCAGAAGTCACTCTGGATCAAGTGGACGGCGGTTTTTCGATCACCGCAGTGAAATTGATTCTGAAAGCGAAAATCCCCGGGGCAACGCAGGCGCAGTTCGAAGAACTCAGCAACAAGGCCAAAGAGGGCTGCCCGGTATCCAAAGTGCTGAATGCGAAGATCAGCCTGGAGGCAACATTGATCGGCTAGATTTTATTTGAAACGAAAAGATCGCAGCCTTGCGCAACCTGCCGGGATCATTTGGCAAAAGGTGCTCAAGGCTGCGATCTTTTTTGCGTCGCGACAGACTCGCCCGCTAAAACTGTGGTCGAATAAATGACAGCAGCGAAAACCACGATTGTGCGTGCTGCCTCAAAGGAGCTTCAACCATGAAACGTTTTGCCTTGGCGGTTATCTGTTGCGCACTGGCCACTTCGGCCTTGGCGGCACCGAAACCCTGCGAAGAGCTCAAGGCCGAGATCGAAGCCAAGATCCAGGCCAGCGGCGTATCCTCCTACACGCTTGAAATCGTCACCAACGACGAGGTCCATGACCAGAACATGGTTGTGGGCTCGTGCGAAAACGGCACCAAGAAAATCATCTACCAGAAAAACGACCGCTGACCGCTCACATCAGGCAGTAGGATTCCCGGTCTTCAGCAACGATTTCGCGCTTGGCATTGTACAGCCGGGCACCGGGGGTAAAGGCGATGGAGCGGCCTTCGAGCACATAACGCTGACCGGCTTCGAAATGATCGTAATTGATGGTCAGGTAGCACAGCCGTTCCGAGGGGCCTCCCATCATCCCCAATCCGCCACCGGGTACTTCAAAGTCGAAACGCACGATCAGTTCATGGCTTCCCGGCGTGACCTCGAAAAAACGCCCGTCGCGCAGGCGTTGTTTATCCAGTCGTTCGGCCATCAACAACTTGTCGTTAGGGAAGGGCGTCGAGAATTCGACCCAGGCCATCTGTGGATTGGGTGTCGGCATCGGGCTTTGGCAGCCCGCGACAACACCGACGGCGAGTAACAGCATCAACCTGCGCATGATGGATGTCCCAAGGGATATGCATCCAGCATAACGCCGATCAGGTGTGTTGACAGCCTGCCGGTGTGCCTTGGCCAATCACTTTGCGCTGTTGATCGTAGAGTTTCGCCCAAGGCCGAAAACCGATGTTCCCCGCCTGTAGTTGATAACGCTCACCCGCGTTGAAGTCGCTGAATTTCACGCTCAACTGACAATCGCGCCACAACGGCTCGGCGTCCGGGCCGATATTGGTGGGCTGGACTGCGAATTGGTAGCGGACCGTCAACTCATGGCTACCGGGATGAACCTGGAAATAGCGTTTATCGTCAGTGATTTTGTCATCGACCTCCAGCGCCTGCAGCGCCGTATCTTCCTGCTTCGAATCAAGGTCGATCCAGGCTTGCGCAGGATCATGGCGGGGTATTCCGAAACCAGCACAGCCGGCCAGCATCAGCAGGCCTCCTGACAGTATCAACATGCGCATAGCGGAGCTCCAGTCTGGCGGGATAGTCTTGTGGAAAGACTCTCCAAGGAAGAATTATTGTGATCAGGCCGCTTCCTAGCCTTGGGTTACTTGATCGCGTTTTTCGCGTTTTGTTTCCGAGCCTGCTGTTTTTGTTGCTCAACGGCTGCACCAGCACCAGCTATTACAGCCAACTGGCCAGCGGCCAACTGCAGTTGCTGCGGGCGAGGGAGCCTGTTTCCAGCGTGATTGCCGACCCGGCGCGCGATCAAAAACTGCGTACACACCTGGAGCAATCGCAAAAGGCCCGAACCTTCGCCAGCCAGCAATTGCACCTGCCGGACAACCAGAGCTACCGCCTGTACGCGGACATTGGGCGCCCCTTCGTCGTCTGGAATGTCTTCGCCACACCGGAATTTTCCCTCAAGCCCGTAAACCACTGCTTCCCCATCGCCGGTTGTGTTGCTTATCGCGGTTACTACAGCCAGAGCGCAGCCCGCGGCGAAGCGGCCTTGCAACGCTTGCAAGGCATGGACGTGTCGATTGGCGGCGTCGAGGCCTATTCGACACTTGGCTGGTTCAACGACCCGATCATCAGTTCGATGATGGGCTGGGGGGATGAGCGACTGGCCACGCTGATCTTTCACGAGCTCGCCCATCAGCGTTTCTATGTGAAGGACGACACGGAGTTCAACGAATCCTTCGCCACCTTCGTCGAGCAGGAAGGTACTCGCCAATGGCGCGCCTACCGCCACATGCCACCGGATAACAATGCGCAGGCACGTCAGCGCGACCAGTTCACTGAGCTGGTACTCAAGACCCGCACCCGACTGGAAAAGCTCTACACCTTGCCGTTGCCAACCGAACAGATGCGCCAGCGCAAGGCGGCCGAGTTCGAGCGCTTGCGCAGCGAATACCGGCAGTTGCGTGACAGTCAGTGGGCCGCAGACAAACGCTACGACGCGTGGATTCATGCCCCCATGAACAACGCCCGGTTATTGCCGTTTGGTTTGTACGACCAATGGGTGCCGGCTTTTGCCGCGCTGTTCCATCAGGAGGGTGGCGACTGGCTCAGATTTTACACCGCCGTGGAAAAGCTCGGCGCCTTGCCGACGGGCGAGCGCAAGGCCGCGCTGAAAGTGTTGGCTGGCGGGGCCGATCAACCAAAGAACCAGTAGCAAACCCCGATAGCACCCAGCACCCCGGCAAGCTCTGCCAGCAATGCGCAGCCAACCGCATGGCGTGCGCGCTGGATGCCCACGGCACCGAAGTACACCGCCAGCACATAGAACGTCGTTTCGGTACTGCCCTGGATTGTTGCTGCCACCAGCGCCGGGAAGCTGTCCACGCCCGAGGTCTTCATGGTTTCAATCAGCATCGCCCGGGCGGCGCTTCCCGAGAAGGGTTTGACCATCGCCGTCGGCAGCGCATCGACGAAACGCGTGTCCCAACCGGCCCATTCCACCAGATGACGGATCCCGTCCAGACCGAAGTCCAGTGCCCCGGATGCCCGCAGGACACCCACCGCGCAGAGCATCGCCACCAGGTAGGGCAGCAAGTTCTTGGCGACATCGAAACCCTCTTTGGCACCTTCAACGAAGGCCTCGTAGACCTTCACTTGGCGCAGCGCGCCGATCACTAAAAACAGCATGATCAGGCCAAACAGCGTCAAGTTGCCGAGGATCGATGACAGGCCGGCCAGAGCGGTCGCCGAAAGGGTCGCCAGCAACGCCATGAAGCCACCGAGGGCGAGGGCGCCGGGGATCAGGTAGGCCAGCACCACGGGGTCCCAGACGCGCAGGCGCTGCATGAACGCCACCGACAGGAATCCGACAATGGTCGAGCAACTGGTCGCCAGCAGGATCGGCAGGAACACCAGCGTCGGGTCCGGCGCACCTTGCTGGGCGCGATACATGAAGATGGTCACCGGCAGCAGGGTCAGCGAGGAGGCGTTGAGCACCAGGAACAGGATCTGTGCATTGCTGGCGACGGTAGCGCTGGGATTGAGCTCCTGCAGTGCCTTCATGGCCTTGAGGCCGATCGGTGTGGCGGCGTTGTCCAGGCCCAGGCCGTTGGCCGCGAAGTTAAGGGTGATCAGGCCGATGGCTGGATGACCCGGCGGGACTTCAGGCATCAGGCGCAAAAACAGTGGCCCCAGGGCCCTTGCCAGCCATTCGACGATCCCGGCTTTCTCGGCAATGCGCAGAAAACCCAGCCAGAGGGTCAGGGTGCCGAACAGCAGCACCATGACTTCGACCGACAGCTTGGCCATGGCAAAAATGCTTTCCACCATCGCCGCGAATATCCCGGCGTTGCCCCCGATCAGCCACTGGGCCAGCGCCGATACAGCTGCCACGATGAAGAAGCCAAGCCACAGGCCATTGAGCATCAGTCAAATCCCCCCAAAAGATCCGCGAATGATAGCGGGGTAGCCAGAAACGACAAACCCCGGATTTCTCCGGGGTTTGTTGTAGGAGCGAGCTTGCTCGCGATGGACGTCAATGATGATGCGGGCATTCTGGATAAGCCCGGTGCTCCTGCCACCATCGCGAGCAAGCTCGCTCCCACAGGTTTTGCATCAATTGCTGGAGGTTTCACCCGCCGGCAGTTTTTCCTTGCTGCGCCAGTGCGGCAGGGAGTTCCAGTAGCGCTGGCCCTTGGCGTCGTCGTACATGCCTTCCCAACGAGCGATAACCAGAACGGCCAGGGCGTTGCCGATCACGTTCAGTGCGGTACGAGCCATGTCCATGACGCGGTCGACACCAGCGATGAACGCCAGGCCTTCCAGTGGAATACCGACGCTGCCCAGGGTGGCCAGAAGTACCACGAAGGACACGCCCGGTACGCCGGCGATGCCTTTGGAGGTGACCATCAACGTCAGTACCAGCAGCAGTTGCTGGCTGATCGACAGGTCGATGCCATACAGCTGGGCAATGAAGATCGCCGCGATGCTTTGGTACAGGGTCGAACCGTCGAGGTTGAACGAGTAACCGGTCGGCACCACGAAACTGCAAATGGCTTTCGGCGCGCCGTAGGCTTCCATCTTCTCAATCACGCGCGGCAGCACGGTTTCGGAGCTCGCGGTGGAGTAGGCCAGTACCAGCTCATCCTTGAAGATGCGCATCAGCTTGATCACCGAGAAGCCGAACAGGCGAGCGATCAGGCCCAGGATCACGAAAGCGAAGAAGGCGATGGCGACGTAAACCAGGATCACCAGTTTGGCCAGCGGTATCAGCGACGCGAAGCCGAAGTTGGCAACGGTCACCGCAATCAGTGCGAACACGCCGATCGGGGCGTAGTTCATGATCATGTGAGTGACCTTGAACATGCTTTCCGATACGCCCTGGAACATCTTCACCAGCGGCTCGCGAAGGTCCGCCTGCAGGCTCGACAAACCGAGACCGAACAATACAGAGAAGAAGATGATCGGCAGCATTTCGCCGCGAACCATGGCCGCAAAGATGTTCGACGGGATCAGGTTGAGGATGGTTTCGATGAACGCATGTTCATGCTGAACCTCGGCCGCCGTGGCCTGGTACTTGGAAATGTCCACAGTGCCCAGGGTGCTCATGTCGATGCCGGCACCCGGATGGAACAGGTTGGCCAGCAGCAGACCGACCACGATGGCGATGGTGGTGACGATTTCGAAGTAGATGATGGTCTTGAAGCCGATGCGCCCCAGCTTCTTGGCGTCACCGACGCCGGCAATGCCGACGATCAAAGAGGAAATGACGATCGGGATCACGATCATCTTGATCAGACGGATAAAGATATCGCCTGCCGGTTGCAGGACGTTGCTGATCCACCAGGCTTTTTCGGCACTGAAATGGTTGAGCAGCGCACCGATTGCAATCCCCAATACCAGACCGATGAGGATCTGCCAGGCGAGGCTAAGCTTTGCCTTCTTCATATCTTTACCCTTACTTGTTGTTTGACTCAGGGAGATGCGCGAACTGGAACGCTTGTGGCGAAAAAGTCCAGTGCATCTGCCCCCCGTATAAGGTGCCCCGGAGCGCGTGTTTACGGCTCTCTGGCAGGCGAAAAAAGGCGCAACTATTCCGATGCAAGGAAGCGCCGTCTAATGCCGTAAACGCCTACCCTATGCCGAATCGGCATGAGGTTTTTTTACCGAAACGCGCGTCCCAACCGGTTCGAATACGACATTTCGGCAGGCATAAGTGCCGTGAACCGGCCATCACAGAGCAGATTGAGTATTTTTCGAGCAGTGGCCGAGCGTTGATTTTTCAGCAAAATCGCGCAGGACGAAGGGAAAAATCGCGGCCAAAGAAAGGTGATTTTTCTCGATATACGGTCGCAGATGAAACACCGGGAAAAGTATTTTCCGACGTAACACGGACAAGGACGGGATAACACTGATGAAATCGAGACGAGCGCTCTATTTCAATGTGTTGCTTGATCAAGCCCTTGGCAAGTCCGTCGAGCCTTGGCGGTCCGACGAACTTGCGCAGCAGCTTTTCCTGACCCGGCCCTTGCGCAGGTACTCCCTGTACCCGTAGGTCACTCCGCCCCTGAAACAGGCAGAACGTCCCGACCCCTTGGTCATGCGCCGGCCTTCCTCAGGTGGCGCAGGTAGAAAGAGGCGCTGGCCTCCTTCGTGTACAAATTCTGTTCTATCAGCAGGCCCTGAATGGGCCTCAGGCATGTCGGGAAAACGCCAGCCCGCATGCCATGGCACTACCGCCCAACAGCAGGGCGGCTGCCAGTGTCTTGAACAACGCTCTCATATCAGCCTCGACCGCGACGGCCAAAGAAGAAGGAGGCAATGAACATCACCAGGAACACGACAAACAGAATCTTGGCGATACCCGTGGCGGTGCCCGCGATACCACCGAAGCCCAGTACCGCGGCGATGATGGCAATGATCAGGAATGTGATTGCCCAGCTCAACATGGTGATTCTCCTTACGCTTGTGTTTAGAGGTGCTGCGTTTTCCCGGCGCATGGGGTGCGTCGGAAGTTTTGCCTAGAACACCCAACGCTCTTGATGACGTATCTCACCCACAGGCCCGGCCTGGTCGACATCCATCATGCGCATCGGTGGGCTATCGGCCTGACTGCTGCTGACAGCGCTGAAATGGGTTTGGACCGGATGCGGAATCGACAGGAATGGCACTTCCGGCTGCCGGCTCTGCTCCCAGCGCAGAAACTGCTGGCCGCCGATCAGGGTGATCAACAGCGCCAGAACCGCAAACAGTCCTTGCTGGATATACACAGGCGAGAGGTGCAGGTTGGCGACACGTTGACGGTTCATCCTGGATCTCCTGCCACTGGGGGCGGTATTCGATAGCGGGCGCTTGTTTTTGAATGCCTTGGTTAACCAGAAGATTGCAGAGCGCATGCCAGCTTTGATTAGAACTAATTTCCTTTAATATCAATATGTTATTAACTACAAAGAAACCACTTCGCGCGCATCCTGCACGATGTCCCTTGTGCAATCGTGCGTATTGCACGACTGGTTTGAGGGAAGGCGTAAATTTTTTGAATTGAGAGGAGGGTGCGCAGGTCAGAAATTCACGCTGGCCGCTGTCAGAAACCGGGTATCTATTAAAGGACCCGCAAAATCAGGTGGCTAACCAATGCATTGGATGAGAGCTACCCTGCCATGACAGGAATGGCTCAGAATCAATCATGCAACTTGCCCGATTTCTCCGGGACTAAATTAAGATCATTCATTAAGGAGCGTAGGAAAATGGAATCCGCCACTGAGCATCAAGGCCGCATTCTGCTGGTGGATGACGAATCCGCCATCCTGCGTACTTTCCGTTATTGCCTTGAAGACGAAGGCTACAGCGTGGCCACCGCCACCAGCGCCGCGCAGGCAGAAGCCCTGTTGCAACGACAGGTCTTCGACCTGTGCTTCCTCGACTTGCGCCTGGGTGAAGACAACGGCCTCGATGTGCTGGCCCAGATGCGTATCCAGGCGCCCTGGATGCGGGTGGTGATCGTCACTGCGCACTCTGCCGTCGACACGGCGGTGGATGCGATTCAGGCTGGCGCCGCCGACTATCTGGTCAAACCGTGCAGCCCTGATCAATTGCGGCTGGCAACCGCCAAGCAACTGGAAGTGCGGCAATTGTCGGCGCGACTGGAAGCCCTGGAAGGCGAGGTACGCAAGCCCATGGATGGTCTGGACTCCCACAGCCCGGCCATGAAAGTGGTACTCGAAACCGCCCGCCAGGTTGCCACGACCGATGCCAATATCCTGATTCTGGGTGAATCCGGTACCGGCAAGGGCGAACTGTCCCAAGCCATTCACGGCTGGAGCAAACGCGCGAAGAAATCCTGCGTCACGATCAACTGCCCGTCGCTGACCGCCGAGCTCATGGAAAGCGAACTCTTCGGCCACAGCCGCGGCGCCTTCACCGGCGCCAGCGAAAGCACCTTGGGCCGAGTCAACCAAGCTGACGGCGGAACGCTGTTTCTCGACGAGATCGGCGACTTTCCCCTGACATTGCAGCCGAAGTTGCTGCGTTTTATTCAGGACAAGGAATATGAGCGCGTCGGTGATCCGGTGACCCGCCGTGCCGATGTGCGCATCCTTGCGGCCACCAACCTCAACCTTGAGGACATGGTGCGCGACGGTCGTTTCCGTGAAGACCTGCTCTATCGCCTGAATGTCATTACCTTGCACCTGCCACCGCTACGCGAACGCCGCGAAGATATTCTCAACCTGGCCGACCGTTTCCTGGCACGCTTCGTCAAGGAGTACGCCCGTCCCGCGCGCGTCTTCAGCGACGAGGCCCGGGAAGCACTGCTGGGCTATCGCTGGCCGGGCAACATCCGTGAACTGCGCAACGTGATCGAACGGGCGAGCATCATCTGTCCGCAGGAACGGGTCGAGATCAGTCATCTGGGCATGGCTGAAACCCCGGTCAACAATGCACCGCGCATCGGCGCGGCACTGAGCCTGGATGAGCTGGAGAAGGCCCACATCGGCGCGGTCCTCGCCACCGCCGATACCCTGGATCAAGCGGCGAAAACCCTGGGCATCGATGCCTCGACGCTGTACCGCAAACGCAAGCAGTACAACTTGTGAGCAATCGCCGATGAAACTGGCGATGAAATTGCGGACCCGGCTTTTCCTGAGCATCTCCGCACTGATCACCGTCGCGTTGCTCGGGCTCTTGCTCGGGCTGGTCAGCGTGATGCAGATGGCCGGCAGCCAGGAAGCACTGATTCGCAGTAACTTCATCACCCTGGACCTGGGGCTCAAGCTGCGTCAGACCCTGGGTGATCAACTGATCATCATGCTCAGCGAGAAGCCTGACTCCGCCGCTTTCGCTGCCTCGAAGCAGCGTTACTTCGAACTGCTGGAGGAGGGCATCGCCCAGGAACCGGAGGAAACCGCAAGCGAGCACGGTTTCAGAAAAGCCAAGGCCGACTACGAGCGTTTTATCCAGGCTTATGAAGCGTCCCCGGACCCGTCGAAGGTGCTCAGCAGCCACGACAACCTGACGGAAAAATTCAATGCGCTACGCAATGGCCTGATCGCCGAGCACAAGCGCGCGCTTGATAACATCAGCGATACCGAGCGCCAGGCCCGGGAGCAGGCGCTGCTGTTTGCCGGGTTGCTTGGCCTGGTGGGGCTGGCGGTGCTGATCATCGGCTTCGTGACCGCACAAGCCATCGCCCGGCGTTTCGGGGAGCCCATCGAGGCCTTGGCCAAGGCGGCGGACAATATCGGCCAAGGCAATTTCGATGTCACCCTGCCGATTTCTTCGGCGGTGGAACTGAACCAGCTGACCCGGCGTTTCGGGATCATGGCCCAGGCGCTGCGTGAACATCAGGCCACCAACGTAGATGAGCTGCTGGCCGGTCAGCAGCGCTTGCAGGCCGTGCTCGACAGCATCGACGACGGACTGCTGATGATCGACCGTCAGGGCCATCTGGAACACCTTAACCCTGTAGCCCAGCGTCAGTTGGGCTGGGAGTCCGATCGTCTGGGTCAGGGGCTGGGTACGGCGCTGGAGCGCCCCGAGCTCGATGAGCAGCTGCAACTGGTGCTGCGCGGCGGCACGCTGGAGCGGGCGCCGGAAGACTTGAGTGTCGAAGTCGATGGTGAGTCGAGACTGCTCACCTACAGCCTGACCCCGGTCAGCCATACCCAGGGCCATATTCTGGGTGCCGTGATGGTACTGCATGACGTCACGGAGCAACGAGCGTTCGAACGGGTACGCAGCGAATTCGTATTGCGAGCCTCCCATGAATTACGCACACCGGTCACCGGCATGCACATGGCCTTCGGATTGTTCCGTGAGCGCGCTCACTTTGCCCCGGACTCCCGGGAAGCCGACCTGCTCGATACCGTTAACGAAGAGATGCAGCGGCTGATGCAGTTGATCAATGACCTGCTGAATTTCTCCCGTTACCAGAACGGTTTGCAGAAACTCACCCTGACGCCGTGTTCCATCGAGGCGTTGCTGGAACAGGCTCGGTCACGTTTTGCCACATCGGCCGAAGAGAAGGAAATCAATCTGCTGGTGGAAGTGCAGGGGCCTTTGCCGCGGTTGCAGGCCGACCAGCCACAACTGGAGCGGGTACTCGACAATTTGCTCGACAACGCCTTGCGTCACACCGGCTCCGGCGGGCGGATACGCTTGCAGGCCCGGCGTCACGGTGACCGGGTCATCATCAGTGTCGAAGACAACGGCGAAGGTATTGCCTACGGTCAGCAGGGGCGGATCTTCGAGCCCTTCGTGCAGGTTGGACGCAAGAAGGGCGGGGCCGGGCTCGGCCTGGCCTTGTGCAAGGAAATCGTGCAATTGCATGGCGGACGGATGGGTGTCTATTCACGGCCGGGGCAAGGTACTCAGTTCTACATGACGCTGACCGTTTAGGTCACCCTCACGCTTCGTCATCCAGGCGCCGGCCGGCTCGACGCCGTCCCCGGGTAATCAATTCAGTGAACTGCACTGCGCTCAACGCGCGGGCGAACAGCCAGCCCTGGCCGAACTTCACGCCTTCACTGCACAGGAACGCGGCCTGGGCCTCATGTTCGATGCCCTCGGCAATCACCTTCAGGTGCAGCGACTGGGCCATATGAATGATATGCGGCGCCACGCCGCTGCTGGCGGCGTCATGGCCCAGCGCATCAATGAACGCCTTGTCGATTTTCAGACAATCGACCGGCAGGGTTTGCAAATAGGCGAGGCTGCAATAGCCGGTGCCAAAATCATCGATCAACACCTGATGCCCGACATCCCGTAGCGCTTGCAGGTTTTCCCGAGCCACCACCACATCGACCAGCCCGCGCTCGGTGACTTCAAAAGCAATTTGCCGCGCAGCGACGCGATGCAGGGTCAGCAGCCGCGCCATCACCTGGCCAATCCGCGGAACCATCACATCACACGCAGCGAGATTGACCGAGATGTACAGCTGCGGGTTCGCACGCAGCAACTGGCCGAGTTGCTCGAGCAGGCGCTGCAAGACGAAGTCCGTCATCTGGCGAATCTGCCCGGTGTTCTCCGCCATCGGAATGAACAGGTCGGGACTGGTCAGGGTACCGTCCGGCCTGCGCCAGCGCAGCAGTGCTTCTGCCCCGACACAGTTGCGGCTATCAAGGTCGAAGATCGGTTGGTACAGCACCTGCAACTCGCCACGGCGAATCGCGCCGGCCAGCTCGGCGTCCAGCGACTGCCGTTGGCGCACCAGCAAAAACACCAGGAACCCAACGCATATGCCCAGCGCAAGGCTGGCCGGCAGCAACCACCACCAGACCGCCGGGATATGCATGCCGGTGCGCGGGCTGATCAACACCAATTGATATTCCGGGTTGTCGGTGGGCATCCGGTATATCAGGCGTGCCTGGGTGATCTGCAGCGCATCACGGTTTTTTGGTGGCCAGGCCTCGGCCGGCGGCCAGACCTGAGAAGCGCCCAGCACCGGAATCGCGCGCGCGCCATGGTCCAGAACTACCAGCAGGCTGCTGCCCGGCGACAGGTCGACCATATCGGTCAAATGCCCGCGAGAGGTCGCCACCCGGAAATTCCCGCGCCCGAGCATCAGCGCGGCACGGTTTTCATCGGGTTCAGTGGTGGTATTGAGCCAATAGCTGTAAGTCGGGCCTTTGATGTCTGGCGATCGACTCAGCGACAGCCCTTCCTGACGAGGGCGATTGGAGCAGATTCGTGAAGAGTCCATGTAGGCGGCTTCGTAGACGAAGCGATAATTGAACGTAACCTGTTGCAAGGTCGCGATCATTTCAGCATCGCAGCCGCGCAACGGTTGCGCTTCAAGGTCATCAAGGCTTTCACGCAGCTGCCCGAAGAGCTGTTCGAGGCGGGCGAGGAAGCGTTCGCCCTGAGCATTCATTTCTTCGCTTTCGCTTTGCTCGACCTGGTGTATGGCGACGAACAGGCTGCCGGCCATCAATAATGTTGCGCTCAAGACAGTAGACATCAGCCCCAGGAACCAGGGGCGATGGAACCAACTACGGAAGGTCTCTCGAGCAGCAGTCATTGTGCAATATCCGATGTATTACCAATGAGTTATAGCTGCTGATTGGAAAAAAGCCCTGACCGTCGGGCGGGCGTCATTATTTTGTCTGGTTCAACACCCACAGTAGCGCGGCGGTTTGCGCATCCGGAGTGCCATCGAAACGCGCCGGACGGAAATGCATCTGAAATGCCGCTATCACATGTCGTGTCGCGACATCGAGCTCGCCGGTCTGTGGCGAGGCATAACCCAGGCGGGCCAACTGCGCCTGAAACCAACTGATGCTCGGCAACTGCTCGGCGAACAACATTTGCTGGCGCGCCACCGACTGTTCATTCGGCCAGATGCCCAAGCCTTCGGCGGCCAGACGCTTCCAGGGGAACAGCGGCCCCGGGTCCAGCTTGCGCAAGGGAGCAATATCACTATGGCCAATGATCTCGCGAGGTTTTATGCCGTGACGTTTGCTAATGTCCTTGAGCAACACGATCAGCGACTGGACCTGGTCTTCGGTGTAGGGATACCACACGCGTCCGGTCGGGGTGTCCTCGAAGCCCGGGTTGACGATTTCGATACCGATGGAACTGGAGTTCAGCCAGGTGCGGCCATTCCACTCACTCTCCCCGGCGTGCCAGGCCCGCACATTTTCATCCATCAGCTTGTAGATGGTGGCGCCCTTGTCGTCGCCGATCAGGTAATGGCTGCTGACCTCACCGTGGGTCAGCAATTGCAACGAACGCTCCAGCGAAGCATTGGTGTAATGCACCACCACAAATTGCACGCGGCTGTCGTAATTGGCCGAAGAGTGGCTGGTGTTGAAACGGGGGCCGCTGGCGCAGCCGGCAAGCACAATCAGCGATAAGATCAGAGCAAAATATTTCATGGCGAAAGGCAGTACACGCAAGACAATAATGCAACAGTGTAACGTAATGCCTTGCGGGCGGACGGCAATCCCATCGAATTAAACAAAATGGAACAGATCACCGTCAGCTCGGTTCCACTCGGTTGCGGCCGGCATTTTTTGCGCGATACAGCGCCTGATCGGCTCTTTTAAGTACCTGATCGCTATGTTCACCCGGCCTGAACGCCGTCATTCCGATAGACACGGTGATGGTCACCGGCTCTCCCTTGAAGTGGAACGGACAGGCTTCAATGGAGGCCCGCAAGCTTTCCAGCATCTTCAGCCCCGCCGCCGGCACCGTGGATGGCATTAACAGCACAAACTCCTCGCCGCCGAACCGGGCAATGAAATCCGTTCCGCGCAGCCGCTTGCGCAACACGCTGGCGATGATTTTCAGCACTTTGTCACCGGCCAGGTGCCCGTAGTTGTCATTGATGCGCTTGAAATGATCGAGGTCGAGCATGGCCAGCAACAGCGTGTTGCCATGTTGTTGCCATTGTGTGACTTCATGACCCAGGCGCTCGCTCCAGGCCGCGCGGTTGGGCAGCCCGGTCAACGGGTCGACCAATGCCTTCTGTCGTTGCTCTTCAAGGTGCTCGCGGTAACCCTGGGCCTCCTGCTCCATATGGGCGACCCGCTCGGCCAGGCTGTGCAGGCGCGCAGCGACCTCCTGCTCGCGCTCATCGCGCTGTTTCTGGTGCTGGTCCATGGTGCCCAGCAAGCCTTCGAGATGGTTTTCCAGTACGTGCTTGAGGTCTTCCAGGTCCGCGGCTTCCTGCATGCTGCTTTGCAGGCCATCGACCTGTTCGCGGATCTGCGTGTCCATCTGTCGCGCAGCCGAACGGTTGTCGGCGTGTCCCGCGGTGGCGGCCTGCAAGTTGCTCTGGAACGATTCGAGACGCTCGTTCAGTCGTTGCAGATAGGCTTCGAACTCATGCTGGCCACTGTCGGTAATGGCCAGCATCAATGTGGCGAAGTCGTCGAGAATCGGCAGCAATTCGTACCAGTTCAGACCGTTTTTCAGACGATCGCGCATGGATTCGGCTTGTGGACGATGACGCTCGGGCAGTGTCAGGTCGTCGAGCAGCCCCAGCAACGTGTCTTCGATGTGGCTGGCCACCGAGCTGTAGGAGGGCTCGGGGGAATCCGGAAGTGCGTAGAGAATGTCGTGTTCGGATGGCGTCTGATCGACGACGGCGTCCTGCATCGGAATCGGAGGTAAGGGCAAGCTATCGGGCGATGCTTGCGCGGTCAGCTCGTCGGGGTTCGCTTGCGACTCAGGTGATGTCGCGATGGTTTCCGGGATCGGTTTCTCGGCCGATTCGATTTCCGCCGCGGCTGCACTGGGTGGTTGAGGCTCCGCAGCCGGAGGTGCAAAAGCCACGGCTGGCTCGGTTGGCGCGAACTCGTCTTCGACTCGCTCAACAGCGGGTACCTCGCAGCTTGCCGCAGGGCTCTCGGCTACAGGGGCAGCCAGCGCAGGAGCAGCGGCCGTCGATGCCTCCGTCTCCTGCGCTTCACGACCGCCGAACAACCGCTGCAGCAAGCCCGGCCGGCCGTTCTCCGTTGGGGTCTCCAGCTGGCTCAGGGCCTTGCCCTGCAAGCCACTCAGCTCGCTGAGCAGCAAGGGCATCTCGCGCGCCTGACTGACCCGCGCATCCAGGTGCTTGGCGAAATTCTTGAGTGGCCGACTCACATCCCGTGGCAATGGCAATGTTTGCAGTTGCGTGACCAGCGCAGTCAAGGCGGCACTGGTCTGGTTGACTCGGGTTTCCCGACGCTGTTCGGAGTCGAGCACGGCTTTTTCCAGGCGTGGAATCAGCGCAGCCAGGCCGGCGTCCATGTCATCGGTACGCACGACTTCGCGCATTTCCTTCATGCATTGGTCAACGGCGCGGTCCGTACCTTCCGCTGCCAGGGTGCTGCGCACCAGCCCGCGACGCAGCAAGTCGAGCCGCGCGTCCCAACGACGTTCGAGCTTTTCCTGTTGTTCGATGCTTTTGAGGTATTTCTCTTTCCAGCGCTGTGCTTCGTCGCTCATTCATGGGATCCGCGAGGGGCAGGACTCAACGCGGGCAATGCATCGGCCGTGAGCGAACCCGGCAAACGAATCTCTACCGCGACCGGCAGGTGATCGGAAATGGGCTGTGCCAGCACCTCAACCTTTTCCAGGGTCAGGCTCGGGCTCAGCAGGATATGGTCCAGGCAGCGCTGTGGGCGCCAGCTGGGAAACGTCGCTTCCAGTTGCGGCGCGAGCAGGCCGAGATCGCGCAACGGGGAATGTTGCAGCAGGTCACTGGCATGGGTGTTCATGTCGCCCATCAGTACTTGATGCTTGTAGTCGCCGATCAACTCGCGGATGTAGGCCAATTGCAGACTGCGTGCCCGGGCGCCCAACGCCAGGTGCATCATGACCACCACCAGCGCTTCCGGGCCTTCGCCGAACCGTACCAGAATGGCTCCGCGACCCTTTGGTCCCGGCAACGGATGATCCTCAATTGCCCACGGACGCAATCGGCTGAGCACGCCATTGCTGTGCTGGGCCAGGCGACCGAGATTACGATTGAGTTGTTGATACCAGTAGGGAAAGGCGCCGAGCTGGGCCAGGTGTTCGACCTGATTGACGTAGCCTGACCGCAGGCTGCCGCCATCGGCCTCTTGCAAGGCGACCAGATCGAAGTCGCCCAGCAGATTGCCGATTTTCTGCAGGTTATCGGCACGCCCCGTATGCGGCAGCAGGTGCTGCCAGCCCCGGGTCAGGTAATGCCGATAGCGCTCGGTACTGATGCCGACCTGGATATTGAAACTGAGCAAGCGCAGACGACTGTCTGCGGGCAGGCCCGTGGACTCCAGATGATGCTCGTTGACCCGCGGATCATGCAGGCCAACGATGCGTTCAGTACCCCATCGGCGCATGGCAGTGACTGCCCTTAGTTGGCGGCAGCCTTGTTAGCCGCTCGCTCTTTGTCGATCAGTTTGTCGGCCAGTTGCAGGGCCTGTTCGGCACCGCCGGCAGAACCCACGTCGAAGCGATACTTGCCGTTGACGACCAGGGTTGGAACGCCGGAGATTTCATACTTCTTGGCCAGCTCACGGGCTTGAACAACCTGGCCCTTGATAGCAAAGGAGTCGAAGGTGGCCAGGAATTTATCCTTGTCTACGCCCTGGGTAGCCAGGAAGTCAGCCATGTCATTCTTGTCGATCAGCTTCATTTTTTTGTTCTGGATCGCGTCGAATACCGCGGCATGAACCTTATGCTCAACACCCATGGACTCAAGGGTCAAGAACATTTGGCCATGAGCATCCCAAGCTCCGCCGAACATGGCCGGAATACGCTTGAAATTCACATCGGATGGCAGCTTTTCAGCCCAAGGATTGATTGTCGGTTCAAAATGATAGCAATGCGGGCAGCCGTACCAGAACAGCTCCACCACTTCGATCTTGCCAGGCACGGCAACCGGAACCGGATTG
Source organism: Pseudomonas sp. BF-R-30 (assembly GCF_019956175.1). Lineage (NCBI taxonomy): Bacteria > Pseudomonadati > Pseudomonadota > Gammaproteobacteria > Pseudomonadales > Pseudomonadaceae > Pseudomonas > Pseudomonas sp. BF-R-30. The sequence continues at coordinate 28,131 of NZ_JAHBDE010000076.1, forward strand.
GTCAGCTCGACATAAGGGGCGGCTGGGGCGTCGGCGGCCTGGGCAGTCATGCCAAACAGGCTGGCAGCGGCAAAAACGGCACTGATGATCAGATTACGCATGCTTTACTCCTGGACAAATTTTTTCGCCGCGCGCGATTGTTTTCAGACAAATCCTGGCGGGCTTGAGTTCTGTAGTGTAACGGCAGCGGCCACAAAAAAGGGCGGCCAAAGCCACCCTTTTTATACTTGCCGAGACGGATTAATCGAGCGTTAACGTTGCAGGCGATCAGCACGCCGTTCAACGCCCGATCCAGCGGCCTTAGTGCAGGCCTTGAATGTAGCTGGACACCGCGGCGATGTCTTCGTCGCTCAGCTTCTTGGCAATGCTCTGCATCGGTTTGGTATCGCCGTCGTTGGTGCGGCCACCTTCTTCCTTGCGGAAATCGACCAGTTGCTTGCCGACGTATTGAGCGTGCTGGCCACCCAGGTGCGGGAAACCGGCAGCCGCGTTACCTGCGCCATTTGGCGAGTGGCAACCGGTGCAGGCTGGCAGGCCCTTGGCCAGGTCACCACCACGGAACAGGGCCTCACCGCGAGCGACGATCTTCGGATCGGCGGCACCGACGCTGCCTTTCTGGCTGGCGAAGTAGGCGGCGATGTCTGCCAGGTCCTGATCGCTCAGGTTGGTCAGCAGGCCGGTCATTTCCAGAACGGTGCGCTTGCCCGACTTGATGTCGTGCAATTGCTTGGTCAGGTAGCGTTCACCCTGACCTGCCAGTTTCGGAAAGTTTGGCGCCATGCTGTTGCCATCCGGGCCGTGGCAGGCGCCACAGACGGCGGCTTTGGCCTGGCCGGCTTTTGCATCACCCGGTTGTACTGCCTCACCTGCAGCATGGGCCATGCCGGAGATGCCCACGGTCAACAGCAGACTCACGATCAATTTCTTCATCAGCTAATCCAACTACGGCTAAGGGTTAAGAGTTATGGACCGGGCTTACTCGCTCATCCAAAGGATGATGGCTTGGTAATCCTCGGCACTGCAGTCCATGCACAAACCACGCGGCGGCATCGCCTTGAAACCCTGGGTCACGTGTTGCACCAGCGTCTCCATACCTTTCGCCAACCTCGGCGTCCAAGCTTCCTGATCGCCTTTTTTCGGCGCCATGGGGAGTTGGCCGGAATGACAGGCACCACAAACACGGTTGTACACAGCTTCCGGATCCTGTGTAGCCTGAGCGCTGTAAAGCGGCATCAATACACCGGCAGCTAGCAGCCATTTCGTCATAAAACGACCTTTTCAGGGTTGAGAGCGAGCTGCGTTCTAGTGCGCAATCAAGGTCTGTCGCTCTCGTGAACTTCGTCCTACGCTGGGACAAAGCGCACACAAAATCTGCGGCATTATATACTGGCGTCACTGAAACGGAAGCGACACTGCTTGCCGCACCCATTCCTGGCGCCGCCCACATCGGAAATCCCATGCAACTCAAGAATCCCATCCTCGGTCTGTGCCAACAGTCCACCTTCATGCTCAGCGCCGCCAAAGTCGATCAATGTCCAGATGACGAGGGCTTCGAAGTCGCCTTCGCCGGGCGTTCCAACGCCGGCAAGTCGAGTGCCTTGAACACCCTGACCCACGCCAGCCTGGCGCGCACCTCGAAAACCCCGGGACGCACGCAGCTGTTGAACTTCTTCAAGCTAGACGATGAACGCCGTCTGGTCGACCTGCCGGGCTACGGTTATGCAAAAGTACCGATCCCGCTCAAGCAACACTGGCAGCGTCACCTGGAGGCATATCTGGGTGGTCGCGAGAGTTTGAAGGGTCTGATCCTGATGATGGACATCCGCCATCCGATGACCGATTTCGACCTGCTGATGCTCGACTGGGCCGTGGCTGCAGGCATGCCGATGCACATTCTGCTGACCAAAGCGGACAAGCTGACCTATGGCGCGGCCAAGAACACCCTGCTCAAGGTTCAGGCGGAAATCCGCAAGGGTTGGGGCGATCTGGTGACAATCCAGCTGTTTTCGGCCCCCAAACGCATGGGCCTGGAAGATGCCTACACCGTACTGGCTGGCTGGATGGAGCTGGCGGACAAGGGTGCCGAAGCAGAGATTCAATAAATATCAAAAGCTGTTTGTGGTGCGCTCAGGCAAGGCAAAAGCGCGGCTCGAAAGCGGAGTTTAGGGGCCTAAATGAGCATTTCGAGCCGCGCTTTTAACGCAGCCTGAGCGCATCACAGACAGTTTTTCTCGGGGCAAAAAAAACCCCGGGCTTCATATGGGGAGGGAGAAGTTCCGGGGTTGAAGCTCTAGACCGCTAGGGCGGGGTCCAGATATCTGCCAACACTTAACACAACATAGGAGCATCGAAGGGCTTCACCAGCCATTCAGTAACTCTGAGTGGTGGTGCGCAAGATTAGTTCAGATTTTTTTCAGATAGCTTTGAAATTACTCTGATAGCCCTCCGGACCAAGCTGTTTTTTTTGCGCCCTTCTACCGCGGCACTATGCCGCAGCAGAACTCGACAATTTTCTGTAGGAGCGAGCTTGCTCGCGATGGAATTTCAGTCGAAATCGATGTGTCTGACACTCCATCGCGAGCAAGCTCGCTTCTACAAGAAGGCTCAGTGAGCCTCATCCCAGTTATTTCCAACACCCACTTCGACCAGCAACGGCACATCCAGCTTCGCCGCCTCGCTCATGTGTACGCGAATTTCATCGCGAACCTGGTCGACCAGGTCTTCACGCACCTCGAGCACCAGTTCATCGTGCACCTGCAAGATGACTTTGGCGTCGAGGCCCGACGCGGTCAGCCAGTTATCCACCGCGACCATGGCTTTCTTGATGATGTCCGCAGCGGTGCCTTGCATCGGTGCGTTGATTGCCGTGCGTTCGGCAGCGGCGCGCTCTTGCGGCTTGTTGGAGTTGATGTCCGGCAGGTACAGGCGACGGCCGAAGAACGTCTCGACATAACCTTGCTCGGCGGCCTGGGCACGCGTGCGGTCCATGTACTGGCGAACGCCGGGGTACCGGGCGAAGTAGGTATCGATGTAGGCCTTGGCGGTCTTGGTGTCCACGCCGATGTCCTTGCCGAGCTTCTGCGCGCCCATGCCGTAGATCAGGCCGAAGTTGATCGCCTTGGCGCTGCGGCGCTGGTTGGAGGTCACTTCGGCCAGTTCGACCTTGAACACTTCGGCGGCGGTCGCGGTGTGTACATCCAGATTGTGGCGGAAGGCATTCATCAGCCCTTCATCCCGGGACAGGTGCGCCATGATCCGCAGTTCGATCTGCGAATAGTCCGCAGCCAGCAGCTTGTAACCGACCGGGGCCACGAAGGCCTGGCGGATGCGACGCCCTTCGGCGGTGCGCACCGGGATGTTCTGCAGGTTCGGATCGCTGGAGGACAGCCGCCCGGTGGACGCCACCGCCTGGTGATACGAAGTATGGATCCGCCCGGTACGCGGGTTGATCTGCTCCGGCAGACGGTCGGTATAGGTGCTTTTCAGCTTGCTCATGGAGCGATATTCCATGAGCACTTTCGGCAATCGATAGTCGTCTTCTGCCAGTTTGGCCAGCACTTCTTCGGCGGTCGATGGCTGGCCCTTGGCGGTTTTCTTCAGTACCGGCAGGCCGAGCTTCTCGTATAGGATCACACCAAGTTGCTTGGGCGAACCGAGGTTGAATTCCTCGCCGGCAATCTCGAAGGCTTCACGCTCCAGCGCCACCATCTTGTCGCCCAGTTCGATGCTTTGCACGCCCAGCAAGGCGGCGTCGACCAATGCCCCCTGGCGCTCGATACGCGCCAATACCGGCACCAACGGGATTTCGATGTCGGTCAGTACGCCGGCCAGGCTCGGAATAGCCGAGAGTTTTTCGAACAGGGCATGGTGCAGACGCAAGGTGATATCTGCATCTTCGGCGGCGTAAGGCCCGGCCTGCTCCAGGGCGATCTGGTCGAACGTCAGCTGTTTCACGCCTTTGCCGGCGATGTCCTGGAAGCTCACCGTGGTGTGGTCCAGATACTTCTGCGCCAGGCTGTCCATGTCATGGCGGGTGGCCGTGGAGTTGAGCACGTAGGACTCAAGCATGGTGTCGAAGGCGATGCCACGCACGGTAATGCCGTTGTCCTGATCGCCGCCGATGGCGCAGTTGGCCAGGATGTTCATGTCGAACTTGGCGTGTTGGCCGACCTTGAGCTTGTTCGGATCTTCCAGAATCGGCTTGAGCGCACGCAGGACCGTGTCACGATCCAGCTGCTGCGGCACACCGATGTAGGAATGAGTCAACGGGATGTAGGCCGCTTCGTTAGCCTGAACCGCGAACGACAGGCCCACCAGTTGCGCCTGCTGCGCATCGATGCCGGTGGTTTCGGTGTCGAAGGCAAACAGTTTGGCGTTGTTCAGTTTTTCCAGCCAGGCATCGAACCGCGCTTGATCGAGGATGGTTTCATAGGCGGCTTCAGCAGCGACGGCCGGTGCTTCGGCCTCTGGTTCGCTGAACAGATCGGCGGCCGGTGCTGGCTCGGCGGCAGCGCTCAGTTCCAGGCGTTTGGCGTCGCGATCAAGGTCGTTCAGCCAGCTCTTGAACTCCAGCAGGGAGTACAACTCGTAGAGTTTCGCAGGATCTTCCGCGCCCATTTTCAGGTCGTCGAGGCCAACGTCCAGTGGCACGTCAACCTTGATGGTCGCCAGCTGATAGGACAGGAAGGCCATTTCCTTGTGCTCTTCGAGCTTGGCCGGCAGGGTCTTGGCGCCGCGAATCGGCAGGGTCGGCACGATGTCGAGTTGCGCATAGAGCTCGGTCAGACCGCCGTTCACACCGACCAGCAGGCCGGAAGCCGTCTTCGGACCGATGCCTGGAACACCCGGAATGTTGTCGGAAGAATCGCCCATGAGCGCCAGATAATCGATGATCTGCTCCGGAGCGACGCCGAATTTCTCCTTCACGCCCTCCACGTCCATGCTGCTACCGGTCATGGTGTTGACCAAGGTAATGTGACCGTCGACCAGTTGCGCCATGTCCTTGTCACCGGTGGAGATGATCACCGGACGATCCGCCGCCGCACTGCTGCGGGCCAGGGTGCCGATTACGTCATCGGCCTCGACGCCTTCGACGCACAGCAGCGGGAAGCCCAGGGCGATCACGCTCTGGTGCAGCGGCTCGATCTGCACGCGCATATCGTCGGGCATGCTCGGACGGTTGGCCTTGTATTCGGCGAACATCTCATCGCGAAAAGTCCCACCCTTGGCGTCGAACACCACGGCGAACGGACTGTCCGGATATTGCTTGCGCAGGCTCTTGAGCATGTTCAGCACGCCCTTGACCGCACCGGTCGGCAGGCCTTTGGACGTGGTCAGCGGTGGCAGCGCGTGAAAGGCGCGGTACAGGTAAGAAGAACCGTCCACCAGGACGAGGGGGGCTTGGCTCATGAGCAGGATCAACCTTTTCGGCGGGTCCGGCGCTAGAATAGCGGGACCGTTGACGACAAAGGGACAAGGTTATCATGCGCACACTAAATCGCCTGTTGCTGGCTGGCTTGTTTGCAATCGCACCATCGGCCGTGATGGCGGCGGACGATGCGCCATCGGCGGACCCGGATGTCACCATTCGCACGGAAGGGGATAAACTCATTCAGGAATACCGGCAAAACGGCTTTTTGTACGCCATCAAGGTCACCCCAAAGGTTGGCAAACCGTATTTCCTGGTGCGCGCGGATGGCTCGGAGGGAAACTTCGTCCGCTCCGACTACCCGGATATGCTGATTCCGGCGTGGGAAATTTTTAAGTGGTAAGTCGTCCTTAACTTTAATCGGCGCCGGCTCAACAGCGGCGCCCGTACTGGCAGTTTAAACATGTCTGTGTTCACCCCCCTGGCTCGGCCCGAGCTGGAAGCTTTTCTCGCCCCTTATGGCCTCGGCCGCCTGCTTGATTTCCAGGGGATTGCCGCCGGTAGCGAAAACACCAATTTCTTTATCAGCCTGGAGCAGGGCGAATTTGTCCTGACCCTAGTCGAGCGCGGCCCGGTTCAGGAAATGCCATTCTTCATCGAACTGCTCGACGTATTGCACGGCGCCGACCTGCCGGTGCCTTACGCCTTGCGCACCACAGACGGCGTGGCCTTGCGCGAACTGGCGGGCAAACCTGCGTTGCTGCAACCGCGCCTGGCCGGCAAGCACATCAAGCAAGCCAACGCGCAACATTGCGCGCAGGTGGGTGAATTGCTCGGCCATCTGCACCTGGCAACCCAGGCCAATATGATCAAGCGCAAAACCGATCGCGGCCTGGACTGGATGCTGGAGGAGGGCACGCAGTTTTTGTCGCACCTCGATGCCGAACAGAAAGACCTGCTGCAACGGGCGCTGGAAGAAATCACCCGGCAGAAAGAAAAAATCCTGGCACTGCCGCGGGCGAATATTCACGCCGACCTGTTCCGCGACAACGCGATGTTCGAAGGCACGCACCTGACCGGGCTGATCGACTTCTACAACGCCTGCTCCGGGCCGATGCTCTACGACGTGGCGATTGCCTTGAACGACTGGTGCTCGGACGACGATGGCGTAATCGATGGACCGCGAGCGCGGGCCTTGCTGGGCGCTTACGCGGCCTTGCGAGCGTTCACCGCCGCTGAAGCCGAGTTGTGGCCGACCATGCTGCGGGTGGCTTGCGTACGGTTCTGGTTGTCACGCCTGATCGCGGCGGAGTCGTTTGCCGGACAGGATGTGTTGATTCACGATCCGATGGAATTTCAATTGCGATTGGCACAGCGACAGACAGTCAACACGCCTTTGCCTTTCGCCCTTTAAAAAGCTTCGCGAGCAAGCCCGCTCCCACATTAGACCGAGTTCTTCCATTTGGAATGCCGTCGAATGTGGGAGCGGGCTTGCTCGCGAATGGGGCACCGCAAATGTTGAGTTACAGTGACTCCAGGCACCCCGCCAGATCATTCCCCAATTTCTCCAACACCTGCTCATAGCCCTGGGAAGTCGCCGGCGTGTACCCGCCCAGCGCATCCAGTTCAGCCAGTTTCACCGGCAAACCCGCCACCAGAGTTTCCGCCAGACGGGGCCGCAGCGGAGGTTCGCTGAACACGCAGGTCTTGCCGACTTCCTGCAATCGCGCGCGCATCGCCGCGACATGCTGGGCACCGGGTTGCACTTCGGCCGCGACGCTGAACACACCCACGTGCTTGAGGCCGTAGGCGTCTTCGAAGTAGTCGAAGGCTTCGTGGAAAACGAAGTAGGGCTTGCCCTGAACATCGGCCAGACGCTTCTTCAGGCGCGCATCCAGTGCATCGAGACGCTCGTCGAAGGCTTTCAGATTGCTCTGATAGCGCGCGGCATTTGCAGGATCGGCGGCACTCAGGTCAGCCGCCATTTTCGTGGCGATGACCCGGGCGTTGACCGGCGACAGCCACAAGTGCGCATCCAGGCTGCCCGGACGGTGATCGTGGTCGTGTTCGTCGGCTTCTTCAGCGTGGGAGTGGTTATCTTCGGCAAAGTGACGCAGTTTCATGCCCGGCAAATCCTGCACGGCGACGTTGGGCAACGTACGACCATTGAGCACCCGTGGCAGGAAGCCCTCCATGTCCGGGCCGATCCAGTACAGCAGGTCCACCGATTGCACCTTGCGTACGTCGGAAGGGCGCAACGCATAGTTATGCGGTGAGGCACCCGGTGGCAGCAAAACCTCGGGGATCGCCACGCCATCCTGCACCGCCGCGGCGATCAGTTGCAGAGGCTTGATGCTGGTAAGGACCTTGACCTCGGCCTGCGCCGAACCGATCAGCAGAAAACTTGCGATAAATGCGACAAAAACAGAAAAAAGTCGGGACACGATGACCACTCGAAGAGGCGAGAACGGGTAACATAATAACGTCTCTCACAAACCTCGTCGCCGCTCATGCTAAAAACACCGATCGCCAGCCGTCCCCACGACCACTCACATTGCGTTCACAGCGCTTTGTCCGAGGCCGATGCCCTGTGCGCACGTCAAGGTCTGCGCCTGACCGCGTTGCGCCGGCGAGTGCTGGAGCTGGTGTGGCAAAGCCACAAGCCTTTGGGTGCCTACGACATTCTCGCGGTCCTCAGCGAACAGGACGGTCGTCGCGCCGCACCGCCGACGGTGTACCGCGCGCTGGATTTCCTGCTGGAAAACGGCCTGGTCCATCGGATTTCCTCGCTCAACGCCTTCATCGGCTGCAATCACCCGGAACATGCTCACCAGGGTCAGTTCCTGATCTGCCGTGTGTGCCACGCCGCGATCGAACTTGAGCAAAAATCCATCAGCGACGCGATCATCGCCAGCGCCAGGGATGTCGGGTTTGTCGTCGAAGGCCAGACCGTTGAAGTGGTCGGTCTCTGCTCCGGTTGCCAGGGGGCTTGATGAGCAACGCGCTGATCCGTCTTGAGCAGGTTGCCGTCACGTTCGCCGGGCAACCGGTGCTGGACAACATCGAACTGAGCGTCGAGCCGGGGCAGATCGTTACCCTGATCGGCCCCAACGGCGCAGGCAAAACCACCCTGGTGCGTGCCGTGCTCGGCCTGTTGAAACCGGACAGCGGCAGCGTCTGGCGCAAGCCGAAACTGCGGGTCGGTTACATGCCGCAAAAACTCCATGTCGATCCGACCCTCCCGCTGTCGGTCCTGCGTTTCCTGCGCCTGGTACCGGGGGTGGACCGTGCGATGGCCTTGGCTGCACTCAAGGAAGTCGGCGCCGAACAGGTGATCGACAGCCCGGTGCAAAGCGTTTCCGGTGGCGAAATGCAACGTGTGTTGCTGGCCCGTGCCTTGTTGCGCGAACCGGAACTGCTGGTACTCGACGAACCGGTACAGGGCGTCGACGTGGCCGGCCAGGCCGAGCTGTATAGCCTGATCACCCGCCTGCGTGACCGTCATGGTTGCGGTGTGCTGATGGTCTCCCACGATTTGCATCTGGTGATGAGCACCACGGACCAGGTGGTTTGCCTCAATCGTCACGTATGCTGTTCCGGCCATCCCGAGCAGGTCAGCGGCGATCCGGCTTTCGTCGAGCTGTTCGGAAAGAACGCACAAAGCCTGGCGATTTATCACCACCATCACGACCACGCCCACGACTTGCATGGCTCGGTGGTCAAGGCGCCCGCGTCGGGCCAACCCCATGTTCACGGAGATAGCTGCAAGCATGGCTGATTTTCTGCTCTACGCCCTGCTTGCAGGCCTGGCCCTGGCCGTCGTCGCAGGCCCGCTGGGGTCTTTCGTGGTCTGGCGGCGCATGGCCTATTTCGGCGACACCCTGTCCCACGCGGCATTGCTCGGCGTGGCCCTGGGTTTTCTGCTGGATGTCAGCCCGACCGTTGCCGTCACTGTTGGCTGCTTGCTGTTGGCTGTGATGCTGGTGACGTTGCAACAACGCCAGCCGCTGGCATCCGACACACTTTTGGGAATTCTCGCACCCAGCACGCTCTCTCTGGGCCTGGTGGTACTAAGCTTCATGCACGAAGTGCGGATCGACCTGATGGCCTATCTGTTCGGTGACCTGCTGGCGATCAGCCCGACCGATCTGGCCTGGATTCTTGGCGGCAGCGCGGCGGTACTGGTCTTGCTGGTTACGTTGTGGCGCCCATTGCTGGCGATCACGGTGCATGAAGAACTGGCCAGGGTCGAAGGTTTGCCCGTGGCGGGATTGCGCCTGGCGTTAATGCTGTTGATCGCCGTGGTAATTGCCGTGGCGATGAAAATCGTCGGCGTGTTGCTGATCACTTCGTTGCTGATCATCCCGGCGGCTGCGGCACAACGTCATGCTCGCTCGCCGGAACAGATGGCACTGGGCGCGAGCCTGCTGGGCATACTCGCCGTGTGTGGCGGGCTGGCGCTGTCCTGGTTCAAGGACACCCCGGCTGGCCCGTCGATTGTGGTGACGGCCGCCGCGCTATTTCTGCTGAGTTTTGTTCTGCCCCGTCGAGGGGTGTAGACTTGCTCGTTTTTTGCGCAAATAGAGAGTCGCAGGAATGAAGTCGTTCGCCTCCCGTTATCTGCTCCTTGTCGCATTTTCTTTGCTGCTGGGCGCCTGCCAAAGCACGCCACCGGCGGCCACCGAGGCCGCCGATGCGCGGGCCGCGGCCATCGTACAGCTGGAACAAAACATCGCCAGCGATGAACTGGCCATCGCCGAAGACCAATTGGCAGCCTTGCAGGCCGAATCGCCCAACGATGCTTCCCTTGAGCAATACCAGCGGCAGCTGGCCGAAGCCTATCTGCGCCGCAGCCAGATCGTGCTGCAAAAGGGTGACGTGGATGCCGCAGCAACTGCCCTGAGCCGTGCCCGCGCGTTGATGCCCAAGGCTCCGGCACTGACCGGCGGAGTCAACGGCTCGATTGCCCAGGCGCGCAAGGCCGAACTGGAAAGAGCCGAAGCCGCCCTCAAGGCTGCCGAAGCCAAGCCAAAAGCCAAGGTTATCGACCTGACGGCTGAAAGCACCACGGTCGTGCTCAATATCAACGATATGGGCAAACTGCGTCGCCAACTGGATGCCATTGCCGCCGATGTGGTGAGTTTTCAGTGCGACGTGAGCATTCAGGCTCCACGCACTAATGATTACCCTTGGCTGGCCAACTTGCTGACCAAACGGGTGAAGAAACTCGATCCTGAGTTTGATCTGAAGCTGGAGCGGCAGATTTTGCGCAGTGTCCCGGCGCAGATGGTTCTAACGCCTCGTAAATCTTAAAAGCATCGCGAGCACGCTCGCTCCCACAGGGTTTCGGGTTGCCCACACATTTTGTGACCAACACATCTCTACTGTAGGAGCGAGCTTGCTCGCGATGGCGGTCTCCCTGGCTCCGCAGATCTTCAGGCCGGAATCGCCTTGGCCTTCGCCTCCCTGTCCCAAACCCGATGCTGCCCACCATGTCGAAGTTGCCTTCGGCCTTGGGTGAGTTTCTTCAGCCGTTCCTTTTTTCTGACCTTTGATCGCGTTATTGCCAAATGACAGGACAAATACGAAATAAATGCTAAGAACCTCTATACGGACAGGCTAAAATGCGCGCCCGGCTAACCGCTGATCCTTTTCTAACGCGCCCCACAAGGTTCGCTACGTGATCGAGTTTCAAAACGTCCATAAAACCTACCGCGTCGCCGGTAAGGAAATCCCCGCCCTGCATCCGACCAGTCTGACGATTGAGAACGGGCAGGTTTACGGCTTGATCGGTCATTCCGGCGCAGGAAAAAGTACCCTGCTGCGTCTGATCAATCGCCTGGAAAACGCCAGTGGCGGCAAAATCACCGTCGACGGTGAAGAAGTCACTGCACTCGACGCCAACGGCCTGCGCCGCTTCCGTCAGCAGGTCGGGATGATTTTCCAGCACTTCAACCTGCTGGCCTCCAAGACTGTCGCCGACAACGTCGCGCTGCCTCTGACCCTGGCCGGCGAATTGTCGCGCAGCGAGATCGATTCGCGCGTGGCCGAGTTGCTGGCGCGGGTCGGCTTGTCCGACCACGCGAAAAAGTACCCGGCGCAATTGTCCGGCGGGCAGAAGCAGCGTGTCGGCATTGCCCGTGCACTGGCGACCAAGCCAAAAATCCTGCTGTGCGACGAAGCCACCAGCGCCCTCGACCCGCAAACCACCGCATCGGTCCTGCAATTGCTGGCCGAGATCAATCGCGAGCTGAAACTGACCATCGTGTTGATCACCCACGAGATGGACGTGATCCGCCGGGTCTGCGACCAGGTGGCCGTGATGGACGCCGGCGTGATCGTCGAGCAAGGCTCGGTGGCCGAAGTGTTCCTGCATCCGAAGCACCCGACCACCAAGCGCTTCGTGCAGGAAGACGAGCAGATCGACGAAAGCGAACAGCGTGACGACTTCGCTCACGTGCCAGGCCGCATCGTGCGTCTGACCTTTCAGGGCGACGCGACCTACGCGCCGTTGCTGGGCACCGTCGCCCGAGAAACCGGTGTGGACTACAGCATCCTGGCCGGTCGCATCGACCGCATCAAAGACATCCCCTACGGGCAACTGACCCTGGCCGTGACCGGCGGTGACATGGAAGCAGCCTTCGCCCGCTTCACCGCAGCCGACGTCCACATGGAGGTGCTGCGCTAATGGAAGCCCTGACAAGTTTCTTCGCCAATATCGACTGGTTCGAAATCTGGCTGGCCACCGGTGACACCTTGCTGATGCTGGGTGGTTCGCTGTTGTTCACCGTACTGCTTGGCCTGCCGCTGGGTGTGCTGCTGTTCCTGTGCAGCCCGCGCCAGTTGCTGGAAGCCAAAGGCATCTACGCGATGTTGTCGCTGGTGGTGAACATCCTGCGCTCGCTGCCGTTCATCATCCTGCTGATCGTGATGATTCCGTTCACCGTGTTGATCACCGGTACCTCCCTTGGTGTCGCCGGTGCAATTCCGCCGCTGGTAGTGGGTGCCACGCCGTTTTTCGCGCGTCTGGTGGAAACCGCCCTGCGTGAAGTGGATCGCGGCATCATCGAAGCGACCCAGGCCATGGGCGCGACTACACGACAGATCATCACCAATGCCTTGCTGCCTGAGGCTCGTCCGGGCATCTTCGCGGCGATTACGGTGACCGCCATTACACTGGTGTCCTACACGGCGATGGCCGGTGTCGTTGGCGCTGGTGGTCTGGGTGACCTGGCGATCCGTTTCGGTTACCAGCGTTTCCAGACCGATGTGATGGTGGTGACAGTGGTGTTGCTGCTGGTACTGGTCCAGGTACTGCAAACCGTTGGCGACAAATTGGTCGTCCACTTTTCCCGTAAGTAAGACATGAGCCGGCCATTCGCTGGCAGGCGCCAAACGGGCGCCTCACATGGAGTTAGCTGAATGAAAAAACTACTCGTGGCCTTCGCGGCCGTTGCGGCATTCTCTGCCCACGCTGAAACCCTGACCGTCGCGGCCACTCCGGTTCCGCACGCCGAGATCCTCGAATTCGTGAAGCCGGCCCTGGCCAAAGAAGGCGTGGACCTGAAGGTCAAGGTATTTACCGACTACATCCAGCCGAACGTGCAGGTCGCGGAAAAACGCCTGGACGCCAACTTCTTCCAGCACCAGCCGTACCTGGATGAGTTCAACAAGGCCAAAGGCACCCATCTGGTTTCTGTGGCTGGCGTGCATCTGGAGCCCCTGGGCGCTTACTCCAGCAAGTACAAGACCCTCGCTGAACTGCCTGGCGGTGCCAACGTGGTCATCCCGAACGACGCTACCAACGGCGGCCGTGCGCTGTTGCTGATGGCCAAGGCCGGCCTGATCAAGTTGAAGGATTCGAACAACATCCTGTCGACCGTCAAGGACATCACCGAGAACACCAAGGATCTGAAAATCCGCGAACTGGAAGCCGCGACCATCCCGCGCGTGCTGACTCAGGTCGACCTGGCGCTGATCAACACCAACTACGCGCTGGAAGCCAAGCTCGATCCGGCCAAGGATGCGCTGGTGATCGAAGGCAGCGACTCGCCTTACGTGAACATTCTGGTGGCTCGCCCGGACGACAAGGACAGCGATGCGATGAAGAAGCTGGTTACCGCGCTGCACAGCCCGGAAGTGAAAGCCTTCATCCTCGAGAAGTACAAAGGCGCGGTGGTGCCGGCGTTCTGATCAGCTGACGTAAACGAAAAAGGGGATGCCAAGTGCATCCCCTTTTTTGTGCCTGAAAATACGGCCCCTGTGGGAGCGAGCTTGCTCGCGATGGGGCCATTACATTCAACATCCAAGCTGACTGATATACCGCCATCGCGAGCAAGCTCGCTCCCACAGGGTTTGGTGGTGTTTTCAGTTGCGCTTGAGCATCACCGGCAACTGCGCCACCAGCTTCGCATTGTTCAACGGCGCGCGGATGAAGCCGCGCTGGGTGCCGTCCGGCCCGATCACCGCGAGGTTGCCGCTGTGATCAACGGTGTAGTTCGGCTTGCTCGTGTCCGCCGGAATGAACGGAATGCTCACCGCGTTGGCGATCGTTTGCAGTTCATCGGTCGACGCCGGGGTCAGGCCGATGAACTGCGGGTCGAAGTAGCCCAGGTACTGCTTGAGCTGCTTGGGCGTATCGCGGTTCGGGTCGACGCTGACCAGCACAATCTGCAATTTATCCACAGCCTCGGGTGGCAATTCGCTCTTGATCTGCCGCAACTGGGCGAGGGTGGTCGGGCAGATGTCCGGGCAGAAGGTGTAGCCGAAGAACAGCAGGCTCCACTTGCCTTTCAATTCATTGATCGCGACCGGCTGGCCGTCCTGATTGGTCATCATCACGTCCGGCAGATTACGGCTCTGCGGCAGCAAGATGATACCGGCGTCGATCAGCGCCGTCGGATCGCCCTGGTTTTTCCCGGACAGCACCTTGTTGACGGTCAGGCCCAGGATCAGTGCGACCAGGGCGACAAGTATGAAGACGGTTTTCTGGGTTCGAGTCATAGGTTCAACAATAGGTAGTGGTCTACGAGCAGGGCGATAAACAGCAGGAACAAGTAGTAAATAGAGTACTTGAACGTGTTGATCGCCGCGTGCGGCCGAGTGCCACGGTACAGCACCACGGCCCATTGCAGAAACCGCGCGCCCAGCCCGAGCGCGCAGACCAGGTAGAGCGTGCCGCTCATGTGGATCACATAAGGCATCAGGCTGACGGCAAGCAATGCGAAGGTATAAAGCAGGATGTGAATCTTGGTGTAGTGCTCGCCATGGGTGACCGGCAACATCGGGATGTCGGCCTTGGCGTATTCCTCCTTGCGATGGATCGCCAGCGCCCAGAAGTGCGGCGGTGTCCAGGCGAAGATGATCAGCACCAGCAGCAGCGGTTCAGCGCTGACGTGACCGGTGGCGGCGGTCCAGCCGAGCAATGGCGGCGCGGCACCGGCCAGACCACCGATGACGATGTTCTGCGGGGTCGCGCGCTTGAGGAATCCGGTGTAGACCACCGCGTAGCCGAGCAACGAGGCGAGGGTCAGCCACGCGGTCAGCGGGTTGGTGAACGCCAGCAGCATGGCTTGCCCGAGGACCGCCAATACCAGCGCGAACGTCAGCGCGGCGGTCGGCGAAACCCGGCCTTCGGCAAGCGGCCGCTTGTGGGTGCGCGCCATCACTGCGTCGATGCGCCGGTC
The DNA here is from genome assembly GCF_019956175.1 of Pseudomonas sp. BF-R-30. Classification (NCBI taxonomy): domain Bacteria; kingdom Pseudomonadati; phylum Pseudomonadota; class Gammaproteobacteria; order Pseudomonadales; family Pseudomonadaceae; genus Pseudomonas; species Pseudomonas sp. BF-R-30. The sequence goes on from NZ_JAHBDE010000076.1 coordinate 43,185, forward strand.
CACCACATGATTGACCGCCGCCGCGCCACCGGCACACAGGGCGATGCCCAGGTTGCCGAAAATCAGCACCGTCCACGGCACCCCGGCGCGGGTCGCGAGGAACATCCCCACCAGCGAAGTGATGAGCATCAGCACCACGACTTTGGGCTTGGTCAGTTCCAGGTAGTCACGCCAGATCGCCTGACTGGGACGTTCGCCGATCAGAATCGCCATGGCATTTCTCCTTTTATTGTTATGGGCCCGGCTGAGTGTTTACGCGGGCTGAAGTGCCAGCGCGCTTGCTTGACCCGGACCAGACTGGTTCGGGCGTGGTAATTGACCAGCACCATGGTCAGCAACAGCGCCGCGCCGCCCGCGTTATGCGCGACGGCCACCGGCAGCGGCAGATGGAACAACACGTTGCTGATGCCCAGGGTGATTTGTGCGCCGAGGGCGATCAGCACCAGGCCTGCCAGGCGCGTCATGCCAACCGCCTTCAGTTGCCAGGCCAGACCGAGCAATACCAGGGTGACCAGTAACGCGCCGATGCGATGAGTCAGGTGAATGGCCGTCCGGGCATCGCTGTCCAGTTGCCCGCCGAGGTAGTTCGGGCCGATGTGCTGGGTCAGGTGAAAGCCGTTGGCGAAGTCCGCCGCTGGCAACCACTGGCCGTGACAGGTCGGAAAGTCGATGCAGGCCACGGCGGCGTAATTGGAACTGACCCAGCCCCCGAGGGCGATTTGCCCGATCACCAGCAACAGCCCTGCCGTCGCCCAGTGCTGCAAACGTCGTGGCACGGTCAGCGCCGGCAGTACGCCGGACAGGCGCAAGGTCAGCAGAAACAACAGGCTCAAGGTCGCGAAGCCGCCCAGCAAATGCCCGGTGACCACCTGCGGCCAGAGCTTGAGCGTTACCGTCCACATGCCGAACGCGGCCTGGCCAAAAACCACCGCCAACAGGAACAACGGCAGCTTCACCGGCTGTCCGGGATGGCGGCGATGCACCCACGCACGACCGGCCAACACCGCGATCAACAGCCCCAGCGTGCCGGCGGAGTAGCGGTGGATCATCTCGTTCCAGCCCTTGTGGGCCTCGACCGGAGCGTCCGGGAAATGCAATTCGGCATGGGCCAGTTGGGCTTCGCTTTTCGGCACGCTGATGAAGCCATAGCAGCCGGGCCAGTCCGGGCAGCCGAGGCCGGCGTGGGTCAGGCGGGTGTAGGCGCCGAGCAACACCACAATCAGTGCCAGCAAGGTGGCAAACAACGCGAGGCGAAATCCAGGCTTGGCCATGACGATGCCCTTATCCGATGTTCGACAGTTTCAGCAGATGGCGCAGATCGTTGAGTAAGTCCTTACCCTTCACCGACGGGTCGTAGCGCAGCACCAGATTGCCGTGGGGGTCGATGATCCACAGGTGCGGCGCGTCATTGCTCTGAGCGCCTTTTGTGTAGGCAGGCAAGTCCAGTGAATAACGTTGCAACTGCGGGTACTCGCGTTGAAGTTTAGTCTCGTAATCGCTGTTCAGCGTCTGCGCGGTGGCCAATGCATGGCTGGCGCGGGACGCATCGCGGCCCAGGCCGATCTGGATTTGCCGCGCCAGATACACCAGTTGCTGGCAGTCCACCGCGCAATCCTTGGGCGCGGTCACCAGTATCTGCCAACGCTCTTCCTGGGTCTGCACGCCGATGTCCGCCCGGGTCTGACCGTTGCCGATCAGTTCGCCGTGATAACTGCGGCCCTCGGGCACCCAGAAATTCAGCTTGTACATGCCGGTGGCAAGGATCATCGGACCGATCACCCCGAGCAGGATCAGCAGCAGTTGCATACGGCCCTTGCGCCGGTTCACCAACGGTTTCGTCTCAGACATGCTGGGTGGATTCATGGCCGCTCCCATGGTGTTTCTCCTTTGCGTTGTGCCAGCCGAGATAGAGATAAAGACCGAACAGGACGATCGCCATGGCGAACCACTGCACGGCATAAGCGATGTGTTTTTCCGGGCCCATGGCGACTACGGGCCAGTCGGCCTGATAGGTGGCGGGGCCGGTTTCGGCCCGCAGTTCGTAGGCAAAGCCTTCGCGATTCAGCGCTGTCCAGAGCTTGTCTGGTTCAACGGCCGTAATCAGCTTCGGCCATGTCAACGTTGTGGGATCTGCGTGCAATTGGAACGTCGCCCCAGGGGAGACGTAGACCCACGCGTCAAGACTTACCGCCTCGGTGGGTGTCTTGAATTGCGGTGGTGTGCGGCGCTCCGGCCAAGGCAACCAGCCGCGATTGACCAGCAGCCAAAGCCCGGTGGCCTGATCGTGAAAGGGTTGCAACAGCTCGACGCCAACCCTGCCGTTGCGTTGACTGTTATCCAGCAGCAGGCTGTGTTCGGCATCGAACTGGCCGTACAGGTGAACCCGACGGAAGGCCGGGTCTGTCGTGTGTTGCAGTTCGGTGCTGGCCATCGGCTCGGCGGCCCGCCGCTCGGTGTAGCTTTGCAGCAGCACGCTTTTCTCCGCGCCCCGGCTCAACTGCCAGAGCCCCAGGGACACCAGTAGCGGCAGCAACAACGCCACCACCAGCGTTGGCACGATACCTGGCCGAAAGCACTTCATGGCATTGCCAGAAAATCGGTCATCGCGATAGCTATACTCAAGTACATCGCTTGTCCCCCCGGAGTCTCACCATGCTCAAAGCAGCCATCGTCCTGATGCTGATTGCCACGGTTGTCAGCCTGTTCAGCGGCCTGTTTTTTCTGGTCAAGGACGACAGCCGCTCAAACCGCCTCGTCATTGCCTTGAGTGTTCGTGTGACCCTGGCCGCCCTTACCCTTGGCTTGATTGCCTGGGGCTTTTTCAGCGGCCAGTTGGTTTCCAATGTCCCCTGGTAACTGCTGCTTTAAAGCACATAGACGAAAACAAACAGCCCGATCCACACCACGTCCACGAAGTGCCAGTACCAAGTCGCCGCTTCGAAACCGAACTGGTGCTCGTTGTCGAAATGCCCGCGCATGATCCGCACCAGCATCACGAACAGGATGATGGTGCCGATGGTGACGTGGGCGCCGTGGAACCCGGTGAGCATGAAGAAGGTCGCGCCGTAGATGCCCGAGCCCAGGGTCAGGCCCAGTTCGCGGTAGGCGTGCATGTACTCTTCGGCCTGGAAGATGAGGAACGCACTGCCGAGCAATACAGTGAGCGCCAGCCAGAGTTTCAGTGCGCCGCGATGGCCCTTTTTCAAGGCATGGTGGGCGATGGTCACGGTCACGCTGGAACTGACCAGCAACACGGTATTGAGTAGCGGCAGGCCCCAGGGGCTAATGACTTCCTTGGGCGGAGGAAACAGTTTCGAGTCGGGGTTGCTCAGCAACGGCCAGGTGAACTGGAAGTTCGGCCACAGCATGTGCGCCATGCCTTTGGCACCCTCACCACCGAGCGCCGGTCCGGAGATTTGACGCACATAAAACAGCGCGCCAAAAAAGGCGATGAAGAACATCACCTCCGAGAAGATGAACCAGCTCATGCCCCAGCGGAACGAGCGATCCATCTGTGCGCTGTACAAGCCGCCGCGACTTTCCTTGATCACCGTGCCGAACCAGCCAAACAGCATGTAGGCCAGCAACAGGCCACCGACGAAAAAGATCAGCGGCCCGTGGGATTCCGGACGCGCTGCTTTCAGATCATTGAACCAGGTGGCCAGGCCAAACACCGTGACGAACATCCCGACCGTGGCGATGATCGGCCATTTGCTCTGAGCCGGGACGTAATAATGTTCATGAGTTGCCATTTATTGTTCTCCTTATCGGGCACGCTCAGCCGCCAGTGTTTACAGCTACCGGTGGATGTCGGGCGGTGATATCGAACAGCGTGTAGGACAGCGTCAGGTGCTTCACATCCTTGGGCATGTCACGATCAACGATGAAACGTACCGGCATTTCGATCCGCTGACCGGGCTGCAGCACTTGCTGGGTAAAGCAGAAACATTCGGTCTTGTGGAAGTACGCCGCCGCATTGCTGGGCGCGATGCTCGGCACGGCTTGGGCGCTCATCGGTTTATCGGTGGGGTTGTGGGCGATGAAGATCATCTCGTTCACCGCCCCCGGGTTCGCGGTCAATTCGTCATGTTTGGGATAAAAGTCCCACGGCATGTCGGCGGTGTTGGTCGACAGAAACTGCACGCGTACCTGCCGCGAAGTGTCGACCGTTTGCTCACCCTCGTACTGCCCGCCGGTCTTGCCATTAATGCCGAAGGCCTTGCACATCACGTCGTAGATCGGCACCAGGGCAAAGCCGAACACAAACATTGCCACCACCACGGTCAGCAGGCGCGTGACCAGTTTCTTCATCGAAATCGAGTCAGCCATGATTTCCGCACAACCCTGCAGGAGCGAGCTTGCTCGCGAAAAACTTGGGAGCGCCGTGGTGTGTCAGGCTTCCAGCGTCATCGTTGACGACCATCGCGAGCGAGCTCGCTCCTACAAAGGGCCAGGCGTTCATTTCACTTCCGGCGGCGTGGTGAAGGTGTGATACGGCGCCGGCGACGGGATGCTCCACTCCAGACCTTCAGCCCCATCCCACGGCTTGGCCGGTGCCGGCGCGCCGCCGCGAATGGTCTTGATCACGATGAACAGGAAGAAGATCTGCGTGGCGCCGAACATGAATGCGCCGATCGACGACACCATGTTGAAGTCGGCGAACTGCAGGTTGTAGTCCGGAATCCGTCGTGGCATGCCCGCCAGCCCCACAAAGTGCATCGGGAAGAAGGCCAGGTTCATGCCGATGAACGACAGCCAGAAATGCAGCTTGCCGAGGGTTTCGTCGTACATGTGGCCGGTCCATTTCGGCAGCCAGTAGTAGGCCGAGGCGAAGATCCCGAAGATCGCCCCCGGCACCAGCACGTAATGGAAGTGCGCGACCACGAAGTAGGTGTCCTGGTACTGGAAGTCCGCCGGGGCGATGGCCAACATCAACCCGGAGAAACCGCCGATGGAGAACAGGATCACGAACGCCACGGCAAACAGCATCGGCGTCTCGAACGTCAACGAACCCTGCCACATGGTGCTGGCCCAGTTGAACACCTTCACGCCCGTCGGCACCGCAATCAGCAACGTGGCGTACATGAAGAACAACTCGCCCACCAGCGGAATGCCGACCACGAACATGTGGTGCGCCCAGACGATGAACGACAGGAACGCGATACTCGCCGTGGCGTAGACCATCGAGGTGTAGCCGAACAGTGGCTTGCGCGAAAAGGCCGGAATGATCGAGCTGACGGCGCCGAACGCCGGCAGGATCATGATGTACACCTCGGGGTGACCGAAGAACCAGAACACATGCTGGAACAGCACCGGGTCTCCGCCACCGGCGGCACTGAAGAAACTGGTGCCGAAGTGGATGTCCATCAGCATCATCGTCACACAACCGGCCAGTACCGGCATCACCGCAATCAGCAGGAACGCGGTGATCAGCCAGGTCCAGACGAACAACGGCATTTTCATCAGCGTCATGCCGGGGGCGCGCAGGTTGAGGATGGTGGCGATCACGTTGATCGCGCCCATGATCGAACTGATCCCCATCAAGTGGATGGCGAAAATGAAGAAGGTCACGCTTTCCGGCGCGTAGGTCGTCGACAGCGGCGCATAGAACGTCCAGCCGAAGTTCGGCCCGCCACCGGCAGTGAACAGGGTCGACACCAGCATCAGGAACGCCGCCGGCAACAGCCAGAAACTGAAGTTGTTCATGCGCGGCAGGGCCATGTCCGGCGCGCCGATCATCAGCGGAATCATCCAGTTGGCGAGGCCGACGAAGGCCGGCATCACCGCACCGAAGACCATCACCAGACCGTGCATGGTGGTCATCTGGTTGAAAAATTCCGGCTGGACGATCTGCAGCCCCGGCTGGAACAGCTCGGCGCGAATCACCATCGCGAACGAACCGCCAAGCAGGAACATGGAGAACGCAAACCACAGGTACAACGTACCGATGTCCTTGTGGTTGGTGGTCAGCACCCAGCGCATCAGGCCTTTTGCGGGGCCATGGGCGTGGTCGGTGGCGGTATGAACATGTTCATCGATTACAGCAGTCATGTCCTGTCTCCTGCAAACAGATGGACTGGGCGGGCCGGGGTGCGTAGCCCCGACCGGTTCCTTACGTGCGCAATAGACCGGGTCATTTGCTTTCCGCCTGTTTCAGCTCCAGCACTTCTTTAGGCGTGACCATGTCGCCCTTGTTGTTGCCCCAGGCGTTACGTTCATAGGTCACGACCGCCGCGATATCGACCTCCGAGAGTTGCTTGCCGAATGCGGCCATGGAAGTGCCAGGCTTGCCGTGGAAGACAATGCCCAGGTGAGCGTCTTTCGGTCCGGTGGCGATTTTCGAGCCCTTGAGTGCCGGGAACATCGGCGGCAGACCCTGGCCTTCGGCCTGGTGACAGGCCACGCAGGTGGTGTGATAGACCTTGTCGCCGCGTTCCTTGAGCTCCTCGAGCGTCCATTCCTTGCTGGTCAGCTCTTTGAGCTGCGCGGCCTCGGCCTTGCGATCGGCCAGCCATTTTTCGTAATCGGCCTTTTCCTTGACCTCGACCACGGTCGGCATGAAGCCGTGATCCTTGCCGCACAACTCGGCGCACTGGCCACGGTAGATGCCGGGCTTGTCGATACGGGTCCAGGCTTCATTGACGAACCCGGGAATCGCATCGCGCTTGACCGCGAAAGCCGGCACCCACCAGGAGTGGATCACGTCGGCGGAGGTCACCAGGAAGCGCACCTTGGCACCGACCGGCAGCACCAATGGCTTGTCGACTTCGAGCAGATAGTGCTCGCCCTTGGTTTCCTTGTTGTGGATCTGATCCTGGGGGGTGGTCAGGTTGCTGAAGAACTCGACGTCCTGGCCCAGGTATTTGTAGTGCCACTTCCACTGGTAACCGGTGATCTGGATGTCGATTTCCGGCTCACTGGCGTCGTACATCTTGATCAGGGTCGCGGTAGCGGGAACCGCCATGGCCACCAGGATCAGGAAGGGCACGATGGTCCAGAGAATTTCGACGGTGGTGCTTTCATGAAATTTGGCGGCCACCTGCCCGGTCGAGCGGCGGTGGAGAATCATCGACCAGAACATGGCACCAAATACGATGATGCCGATCACCACACAGATCCAGAAAATGATCATGTGCAGGTCGAATACTGCGTGACTGATTTCAGTCGCTCCAGGCGCCATATTCACAGTCCAGGCCGCTTGCGCCTGACTGAAAATCGACCACAACAGGAGGCCCATCCAGACATGTGGATGTCGCATCATTGCGGGTTCCCCTTATCGTTCTTGTTATCCCGCCGGCTTTCACCTGCGGCAAGGGAGCGGCTGCATCAGACTACGAACTTGAGCACCGGGCCTTGCTGCATATGCAGTCGGGCGTCATCAGCTAACTCCATTCCACCCCGAGTATAGACAGCGACTCTCACCTCGCAATGCGAAGGCGTAAATGATCTGAAACAGCATTAACTTGCGTTGCAGGGCACGAATGGAGAAGGATGCAGACGAGTGGTGGCAAATCGATATAACGGGACCGTCTCAAGGATGAAATAATTATGACAAATGCGTCTTAGCATTTTTCGTAAGCCAGCTAAGTTATGTCTTCCCTATTTCATTGCCTTGTTTCCTGGAGTTTTCATGAACACCGCCGCATTGCGCGAGCAGATCCAAACAGCCCAACAACACGAAGCCGAGACCGGTCTGCTGACGCGTCAACTGGAAAGCAAACTGGCTCATCTGCACCCGGCGATCCAATTGCCGGAGGCCGATACCAAAGGCGTACTGACGCGATTTGTCGCCGCCTACATCGAAGAAGTGCCTGATCTGCTGGATGCAGCCAATGAAGTCGCCAGGGAAGCGGGCATTGAGTCACAGATCAAACCGGTGCTGAAAATCGCCGAGCAATACTTCCTCCAGCCGCCAGCCATCATGGCCGGCCATGCCGGGCTCGACAGTCTGCTGGATGAAGCCTATCTGGCGCACCGGTTTGTCGAAGAGGTCAACGACCTGTACATCAAGCATCTTGGCCAGCCACTGATCCCCTTGGACATGACTGTCGCCAACCTGATTGCTCACCAATTGATCGGTGAGACGTTCGCCAACCAACTGGACGAAGTGGTGCATCACGCCATCGACGAGATGCTCAACGACGAAACCTTCGCACTGGAGTCCGTGGAAGCCTACCGCGAGAAGCTCAACAGCCCGGACACCGGCGCCGCGTGGAAACGCTGGCCGTGCATGTCCCGCCGTTTGGGCGTAGGCCTGGAACTGGATCAGCCGGCGGCTTGATCCACCGGTAAACACAATCCCCTGTGGGAGCGGGCTTGCTCGCGAATGCGGTTAACCATTCAGCAAATATATTGGCTGATCCACCGCCTTCGCGAGCAAGCCCGCTCCCACACTGTTATCTACCCGGCCGCCCCTATGCCGGTATTCGTTCGCACCCGCCCCTCGAGCCTGCGCTTCAGCCCCCGTGATTCAATCAACAGCTTCGAACCCTTGGCCGCATTCGCCCGGCCCCACTCCTCCAGAAGCTCCAGACACGAGTGATCGATGTAGCTCAGGTTGTTAAGCGGCACATGCACCGTCGCGCCTGGTGGAATACTACCCAGCACCTGGGTCAGCGCCGGCACTTTGAGGAAGGTCGCCGCACCCACCAGGCGCAATTCCATTTCCCCTTCCTGAGGCAGGTCGATCAGGCTGATTTTCAACCGCGAAGCTTTCAGCGCCAGTTTCACCAGCGTCAGGCCGAAGCCAATCAATACGCCAGTCAGCAGGTCCGTGAAAACGATGGCGAGCGCGGTTGCCGCATAGGTGAACATCGGCGCCCGACCATACCGGCCCAAACCACGGAATACCTTGAGATCCACCAGCTTGAAACCGGTGTACACCAGCACGCCCGCCAGGCTCGCCACCGGAATGCTTTGCAGCACGCTGGACAGCAACAGTACGAACGCCAACAACCACAGGCCGTGGAAAATGGTCGAAAACCGCGTGGTTGCGCCAGCCTGAACATTCGCCGAACTGCGTACGATAACGCCGGTCATCGGCAACGCTCCAAGCAGGCCACACAGCATGTTGCCGATACCTTGCGCCGACAATTCCCGGTCGAAGTCCGAGCGCTGACCGCTGTGCATACGATCAACCGCGGCGGCTGAGAGCAAGGTTTCGGCGCTCGCGATGAAAGCCACGGCAAACGCCGCGATCAGCAAGGTCGGATCAGCCAGGTTGAGCAGATCCGCTGGCTTCAGCCAGTCGATGGCCTCCGTCAGGTTGGCCGGAACCTCAACCCGTTTGACCTGCAACGCCAGCATCAGGCTGGCAAGCGTGGCCAGACCGACGCCAAGTAGCGCGCCAGGAACGAAGCGCAGGGATTGCGGACGGAATTTATCCCACAGCCACATGACGGCGATTGTCGACAAACCAAGCAACCCGGCTTGCCAGCCAAACGTGGGCAACGCCAGAGACAGCGCCGCCGGGAAGGCTGCCAGGTTATCCAGACCCGAAGGTTTGGGCACGGCATCCAGCATCACATGCACCTGAGACAGGATGATCAGCACGCCAATCCCGGCCAGCATGCCGTACACCACCGCGGGTGCCGTCACTCGAAACCAGCAGCCCAGCTTCAATCGGCCAGCCACCAGTTGCAGCAAACCCGCCAACAACAGTATCGGCCCGAGCATGGCGATGCCGTGCTGGCGGACCAACTCGAATACCAGAACGGCCAGGCCCGCCGCCGGGCCGCTGACTTGCAGTGGCGAACCGGCCAACCAGCCGACCACCAGACCACCGATGATGCCGGTGATCAGGCCTTTGGCCGGCGGCAGCCCCGAAGCAATCGCGATGCCCATGCACAGAGGCAGGGCGACCAGAAACACAACCACCGAAGCCAGCAGCTCCCGTGGCAGAACAGCTTTGAGTCGAGCAGCACGCATGGTGAGTCTCCCGAAATTTTTCTTCAGGCATGGCAAAGCCAGGCTGCCTGAACGGCAGCCTCGGCTGAACCACACAACGATTTAGGAGGATTTAGAAGCGCGCTTTGGGCGTCGCCACGGGAATTGGCAGGCTGCCATTGAGCGGCAGGAAACAGCCTTGATCAGCGTCGTACGCTTTGATTTCGCTGGTTTCGATGTTGTAGACCCAGCCGTGAATAAATAGCTGACCGTTGGCCATGCGCGAAGCCACCGACGGATGGGTGCGCAGATGCTGCAACTGGGCGATCACATTCTCTTCAGTGAGGATGTGCATGCTTTCGCTTTCGCTAGAGCAGTTGCAGTTCTCTTGCACCATGGTTTTGGCCACTTCGGCATGACGCAGCCAGGCTTTGACCGTGGGCATTTTTTCCAGACTGTCCGGGTTGAGCACCGCGCGCATGGCGCCGCAGTCGGAATGCCCGCAAATGATGATGTGATGCACCCCCAGAGCCAGTACGGCGTACTCGATGGCCGTGGAAACACCACCGTTCATTTGCCCGTAAGGCGGCACGACGTTGCCGACGTTACGGGTCACGAACAGGTCGCCGGGGGAGCTCTGGGTAATCAACTCGGGAACGATGCGCGAATCGGCGCAGGCGATGAACATCGCTCGTGGCCGCTGGGCCGTGGCGAGTTTCTTGAAGAGTTCTTCCTGTTGAGGAAAGATCTCATGATGAAAATGCAAAAAGCCGTCAACGATATGCTGCAACGCTGCATCGGCGGTTTCGGCCTCGGGTTGGGCTGAAGCCGACGCAGCCAACGGCTGTTTATCCTTGTCACTCATCAATTCATCCTCATTGGCGGGCTCAGGGAGTCATCCCGTGTGGTCCGGTGTGAAGCCAGTGGCTGGTTAAAAAACATCCAGGCCAAACATCTCGACCCATCAGTCACTCGATGAACAAGGTAGCGGCCGAATCTTAATTGAAACTGAATAAAACGCTCTAGAATGCGTGTTACAGGTCACAAAAAACGTGACCAGCCTAAGACGCGAGCGCGATCTTCAGTACTCAACCATAGGCCAATTGTCCTCAAATCAACGACATTTGGCGACCAGGCGGACAAAAGGCATTGCAGTCCAGGTCAAAGCCTTCCCGGCGATTGAGCCCCAGGCGCTTGATGGCTTTGGCAAAACGCTGTGCCAGCAGGTCGGCGAAAGGACCTTCGCCGCGCATTCGAGCACCAAAGCGGCTGTCGTAGAGTTCACCGCCACGGCTCTGGCGAATCAGGCTCAGCACATGCGCCGCCCGTTGCGGATAGTGGGCGCCCAGCCATTCTTCGAACAGCGGCGCCACTTCCAGCGGCAGACGCAGCATCATGTAGGCGGCGCTTTGTGCTCCGGCGCCGTGAGCCTCGGCGAGCAGGCTTTCGAGTTCGCTGTCGTTGATCATCGGAATCATCGGTGAACACAGGACGCCCACCGGAATGCCCGCCTCGCGCATGACCCTGATCGCCCGCAACCGGGCCTTGGGCGCCGCGGCGCGGGGTTCAAGTATGCGTTTGAGTTCGTCGTCCAGGGTGGTCAGGCTGATCATCACCGCCACCAGGTTTTGCTGTGCAAGTTCGGTCAGCAGGTCCAAATCGCGAAGGATCAGCGAGCCTTTGGTGACGATGGTCACGGGATGACGATATCGCAGCAGTACTTCGAGGGTTTGCCGGGTGATCCTGTATTCACGCTCGATCGGCTGATAGGGGTCGGTGTTGGAGCCGAGGTTGATCGGCGCACATTGATAGCCGCGTTTGGACAGTTGTTGCTCCAACACATCCACTGCGTTGGTCTTGGCGATCAGCTTTGTCTCGAAATCCAGCCCGGGCGACATGTCCCAATAGGCATGGCTTGGCCGCGCGTAGCAGTAGATGCAGCCATGCTCGCAACCGCGATAGGGATTGATCGATCGATCGAAGGGCAAGTCCGGCGACGTGTTGCGGGTAATGATGGTTTTCGCCGTTTCAATGCTTACCTCGGTACCCTGGGTGAGCGGTACTTCCTGATACCAGCCGTCGTCCTCAACCACCGAATGGCTGGGGGCAAAGCGGTTGTGCGGGTTGGTTGCGGTGCCGCGGCCGCGGGGAGGCAGAGAGCTGACCATCGGCGGACTCCTTGATCTGTATATCCATACAGTAACCGACCCACTGCCTGTCGACCAGTACCGCTCAGCCCTTCATCTGACAAAGGGGCATCATGATGCTCACTTGTTCATTGATAATCAGAAAACTCAGGAAACATATAGTCAGTGGTTGGATTCAATACCCAACCGTATATTCAACCCAACAGGCAATACCCTCAACAGCAATCAAATAAAAGGATTTATTAATGTCTTTCTTTAATCAGCGCGGTATTTTCCTTCAACTCATGCGACCAAATCCTTCGGAACCCAACACCTTGGTTTCTTTGCAACTGGCTCGCAAAGAGTTGAGTTGGGATGCGGAAAATGAAATGCAAATTGAGAAGCTGGTCGACTCAACTTACTACACAGCCACTTCCACCGACCTTGGCAACTCTTTCAGCATCCGGACCGTGGGCAAGGATGTCGATGGAGACGGGACCATCGATGCCGACGACAAAGCCAAGTTACAGGCGCTGGCAAAGGCTTATGCCAGTATCGTCAATCCCTGAGCCCTGACTTTCCGATCACTTGAAAGTGCTATTGCCGAATGCATGCGGGCTCCCGCATGCATTCCAGACAGCCTGGAGGATAAAAATGTCAATGCTCATAAAAACCGGTGTTTATCTACAACAAATAGAAACGACGAAAGATGTGCAGGTAATTATCAAGCTCATAAGGGCAGGCGAGTATCCGAACAAAACAATGGAGCAATTCGCTGATATTCTCGCAAGCGCTCCATCAGTGACACTCCATATAAAAGACGAAGGCAAGACTTCAAGGCTCGATTTTGATCCTTGGTCCGATATCAATGTCACTCCAGACAATAGCATCGACGAAAATGACATTGCCGCCCTTACACAACTTGCACTCGCTTTTTATCATCAACAAATAATTGCTCCAGAGGGCATAGCGTACCTTTATCGTCTTCCCGCTGAATCACCCGAGCTTCGAGTAGACGTTGAGGAATTTGAAATTGACGAAGATGATCATCAACTGTATAGCCTCGGCGTGTACGAGACTAAATCTGCGAATGCCGGCTCGTCTTTTGAAGGTCGCAAGCGCAACCCTTTAACTGGACAGGTGTTTAACTATGGGGTCGGACTGAACGAGCTGCTCAAATCCTTCATCAAACTGAAACTATAACCTGAGCGCGGACTTCACGATTCTTTGACAGTCAGCTCACGGGCCTTTGACCGTGCATGGCTGATCCTTGCCACCATCTTCCCGTCCTTTTCTGAACGGTCGCTCAAGCATGCTTTTTCCACGTTTTTTATCTGCAATATGCTTGTCGCTGGTTGTGCTCGCTAACCTGACACCGGCACTTGCTGACGACAGTGTGATGCAGCGTCCAGCAGACTGGGCTCAACAAATAGAGAAGTAATACAACCTCTTCCAGATGTCGCCGACGCTCTATCGCAGCGCCTTGCCGGACAAGGGCGCGGTGCCGCTGCTGGAGAAACTCAAGGTGGGCACTGTGATCAATTTCCTGCCCGAAGCAGACTCCAGTTGGTTGTCCGTGCCAGGCATCACGCAAGTACAACTGCCTTATCGCACCAACCATGTGGATGACGCCGATGTGCTCAAGGCCTTGCGCGCCATTCGGTCCGCCGAAGCCAAAGGCCCGGTGCTGATGCACTGCAAACACGGTTCCGACCGCACCGGCCTGATGGCCGCCATGTACCGGGCTGTCATCCAGGGCTGGACCAAGGAGGAGGCCCTGAACGAAATGACCCAGGGCGGCTTTGGCGACAGCACCCACTTCAAGGACGGAATTCGCTACATGATGCAGGCCGACGTGGAAAAACTGCGCACGGCCCTGGCCAATGGCGATTGCAGCACCAGCCCATTCGCTGCGTGTTCAATGAAGAGCTGGTTCAAGTCCGCTCACATCGAATAAAAAAAGCCCCCGCTGCATTACGCAACGGGGGCTTTTTTCACTCAACTTTGTTCGTCAGGCTTTTTCTTCAGCTTCGGATTCGGGAAGAACTGAACCGGCTGAACCTTGGTGTCGGCAGGTTTTGGGGCGCTGGTGTTCACCCGCGTACCCAACTCCTTGGGCACCGACAGCCCTTGCTCATTGAGTGTGTCGGAGTAACCGCAGGCCACGCACTCTCGGTGCGGGACCTGGTCTTCATTCCACATCATCAATTTGTCCGGCTCGCTGCATGCCGGGCAGACCGCCCCGGCGATAAAGCGTTTTTTCGTAATCACAGGTCCCTCACTCATGCTGCCGCGCCCTCACTCAGGCCGCTGTGGCGCAAGAGTGCGTCAATTGATGGCTCACGACCACGGAAGTCGACGAACAGCACCATCGGCTCCTGGGAGCCGCCACGGGCCAGGATTGCTTCGCGGAACGCACGACCGGTGTCGGCGTTGAGCACGCCTTCTTCTTCGAACTTCGAGAACGCATCGGCCGACAGCACTTCAGCCCACTTATAGCTGTAGTAACCCGCGGCGTAACCGCCAGCGAAGATGTGCGCAAAACTGTTGGGGAAGCGGTTGTAGGCCGGCGGACGCATCACCGAAACCTCGTCACGCACGCCTTCAAGCACTTGCAGCACGCTGCGGCCGTCGCCGTGGGTAGCGTGCAGTTCGAAGTCGAACAGCGAGAACTCCAGTTGGCGCACCATCATCAGGCCGGACTGGAAGTTTTTCGCCGCAAGCATCTTTCCGAGCAGGTCCTGAGGCAGCGGTTCGCCGGTTTCATAATGACCGGAAATCAGCGCCAGGCCTTCCGGCTCCCAGCACCAGTTTTCCATGAACTGGCTCGGCAGCTCGACCGCATCCCAAGCCACGCCGTTGATGCCGGACACGCCAGCATGCTCGACGCGGGTCAGCAGGTGATGCAGGCCGTGACCGAACTCGTGGAACAGGGTGGTGACTTCGTCGTGGGTCAGCAGTGCTGGCTTGCCGCTGTCGGCCGGGGTGAAGTTGCACACCAGGTTGGCTACCGGGCTTTGCAATACACCACCAGCGGTGCGACGACGGTCGCGGGCGCCATCCATCCAGGCGCCGCCACGCTTGTTGGCGCGAGCATAGAGGTCGAAGAAGAAGCGGCCGACGTGCTGGCCGTTTTCCTTGATTTCAAACAGGCGGACATCCGGGTGCCAGGTGTCGAAGCCTTTCTGCTCGGCAATCTCGATGCCGTACAGGCGCTGGACGATGGCGAACAGACCGCTGAGTACCTTGTCGATCGGGAAGTAGGCGCGCAGGGCTTCCTGGGCGACGCTGTAACGCTGTTCACGGAGTTTTTCGCCGTAGAAACCACTGTCCCAGCTTTGCAGATCCGGGCAGCCCTGTTCGGCGGCATAAGCCTTGAGCTGTTCCAGATCCTGGGCAGCGAACGGTTTGCTGCGCTTGGCCAGGTCGCGCAGGAAACTCAGCACCTGATCGCTGGACTCGGCCATTTTGGTCGCCAGGCTCAACTCGGAGAAACTGCTGAACCCCAAGAGTTTTGCCAGTTCCTGACGCAGGTCGAGGATTTCTTCCATGACCGGGCCGTTGTCGTTCTGGCCGGCATTCGGCCCCTGGTCCGACGCCCGGGTGCAGTACGCGGCATAGACTTCTTCACGCAGCGCGCGGTCCTGGGCGTAGGTCATCACCGCGTAATAGCTCGGGAATTCCAGGGTGATCAGCCAGCCGTCCAGATCCTTGGCCTGAGCCGCGGCGGCCATTTGCGCTTTGGCCGAATCGGTCAGGCCGGCGAGGGCGGCCTCATCGGTGATGTGCTTGGTCCAGGCCTGAGTGGCATCGAGCAACTGGTTGGAAAAACGGCTGCCCAATTCGGACAGCTTGCTCTGCACTTCGGCGTAACGCTTTTGTTCGGCTTCCGGCAGGTCGATACCCGACAGACGGAAGTCACGCAGGGAGTGTTCCAGGATAGTTTTCTGCGCCACGTCGAAACCGGCGGCCTCCGGGCTGCTGGCCAGGGCTTCGAAAGCCTGGAACAGTTCGCGGTTCTGACCCATTTCAGTGGAATAGGCGCTCAAGGCCGGCAGGCACGACTCGTAGGCTTCACGCAGTTCGGCGCTGTTGCACACGGCATTGAGGTGGCTGACCGGGCTCCAGGCGGCGCCCAGACGGTCGTTGAGTTCATCCATCGCCAGCACCAGGCCGGCCCACGTTGGCTGTTCGGCCTGGGTCTTGAGGATCTCGACGATAGCGGCACGGTTGTCAGCCAGGATCTGTTCAATGGCCGGTTGTACGTGTTCGGCGCGGATGGCGGAGAACGGCGGCAGGTCATAGGACTGCAAAAGAGGGTTGTTCACGCTCACGGTTGATACCTTGGCTGGAGAAACATGCAGCCATCTTAATTACAATCGACGTTCACCGCAGCTATCAGCAATAGAGAGAAACCCTATCGTGAACCTTCGCAAGTATCAGAACCACACGCCGCTGCTGGGTAAAGGCGCTTTTGTCGACGGCTCGGCGGTGGTGATCGGCGACGTTGAAATCGGCGAAGACAGCTCGGTCTGGCCGCTGACAGTGATCCGTGGCGACATGCACCGAATCCGCATCGGCGCGCGAACCAGCGTGCAGGATGGCTGCGTGTTGCACATCACCCACGCCGGGCCGTTCAACCCGGACGGCTTTCCGTTGCTGATCGGCGATGACGTGACCATCGCCCACAAGGTCATGCTGCATGGCTGTTCGGTGGGCAGCCGGGTGTTGATCGGCATGGGCAGCATCGTCATGGACGGTGCGGTGGTCGACGATGAGGTGATCATCGGTGCCGGCAGCCTGGTGCCGCCGGGCAAGCATCTGCAAAGCGGCTTCCTGTATGTGGGCAGCCCGGTGAAGCAGATCCGCCCGCTGACTGACAAGGAACGCGCGTTTTTCACCTACAGCGCGGCGAACTACGTGAAGCTCAAGGACCTGCATCTGGCCGAAGGCTACGACCAGCTTTGACCCGGCCCCTTATTCAGGATTCGACATGCATTACCAAACCGTTTTGTTCGACCTCGATGGCACCCTGACCGACCCACGTGAGGGCATTACTCGTTCGATCCAGTTCGCCCTGAGCAAACTGGGTATCGATGAGCCGGACCTGGCCAGACTCGAACACTTCATCGGCCCGCCGTTGTTGCAGGCATTCATGCAGTTCTACGACTTCGATGAAGCCAGGGCCTGGGAAGCGGTGAATTTCTACCGCGAGCGCTTCAAGGTCACCGGCCTCTACGAAAACCGGGTGTTCGATGGTGTCACGCCACTACTGGAAGCCCTGAGCGGGCAAGGCCGACAGCTGTACATCGCAACCTCTAAACCGTGGGTGTTCGCCCGGGAAATCGCCCGGCATTTCGATTTTGCCAAACACTTCAAGGTGATTTACGGCAGCGAACTGGACGGCACCCGGACCAACAAGGTAGAGCTGATCGCTCACCTGATGGCCGAAGAAAACCTGGACCCGGCCAACACTTTGATGATCGGCGACCGCAAGCACGACCTGATCGGCGCGCGCAGCAATGGCCTGGACGCGGCGGCGGTAGGTTACGGGTTCGGCAGCCATGAAGAGTTGAGCGCCGAAGCGCCGACGTATCACTTTGAGACGCTGGAAGAGTTGCATCAGGCGTTTTTACAGCGTTGACAGGATCGACACAAATCAACTGTGGGAGCGGGCTTGCTCGCGAAGGCGGTGTATCAGGCAACATTGTTGTCGACTGACACTCCCTCTTCGCGAGCAAGCCCGCTCCCACAGGGGACGGTGTACTTCCTCAAGGTCTGGGCGGCGGGGCGAGTTTCTGTCCTTGCTCAACCGCCCAGCTCACCACCTGCACGGTCAACTGATCGCTCGCCTGACCGAACCCGGCCACCACCGCCGGGACTTGCACATTGCTCAACGGCTGGCGCACTTCAAAGCGGCGGCTGGCGAGGATGCGCTGGTCGTAACTGCGCACCAGCAATGCATCCAGACGCACGACCGCGCTGGCATTCGTGCCCTGGTATTCAGTCTGGAACGCCTGCAGGCTGCCGCCCAATTCAAGATCGGTCTGGAAAATGCTGTCATCGGTGCTCAGCAGCGGCACCCGCCCGTCATGCTGGAAACCTTCCAGCAGGCGATTGCGCACCAGCACCGGCGCCGGGTCGCTCCAGCGTGAACCCTTGTAGTGGCTGATCACATCGCCCTGGGGAATTACGGCAATGTTCGGACTGTTCAACGCTTCGCTGGACTGGAGTTTGCTCAGGCGCAGCGACCAGCGCTGCGGCGTGCCATGGCTGGCCGATGCGCTCTGGGCCGACGGCAATCGATAGACCTCGAAGGGCTCGGGCTTGGGCAGGATCGAGCACGAACTGATCAATGTGAAGCCAGCGAGGAGGGCAATCCGAATCAGCTTCATGGCGTAAATTCCTTGGTCTTGTCACTGCCCAGCAGGTAACCGCTGGGGTTGGCTTCCAGGCGTGTGGTGATGGTGCGCAACGAACTCAGGGTTTCGCGCATCTCACGGACCGCCGGGCCCAGGCCATTAAGGCCTTGCATGCCGCTGTTGAGCGAATCCTGATTGGCGGTGATCAGTTTGTTGAGGGTGGCGCTGCTCTCCTGCAGCGACTTCATCGCCTGCTCGGCGCTGCCCAGCGCTTCCTTGCCATGCTCGTTGAGCAGCCCGTTGGCATTGCGCATCAACGCCGTCGTCTGCTCCAGCATGGTGTTGGCCTGCTTACCCACCGAGGCCAGTTGCTGCATGGTCTGGCGGATATCGCCGCGCTGATCGGCAATGGCCCCGGTGGTTTGCTCCAGGTGCTCCAGGGTGTTGCTGATGCGCTCGATGTTTTCCGTGGAGAACATCAGATTGGCGTTATGCATCAGCGTACTCACCCCGGCCATCAGGTCTTCGCTGTCATTGAGCAGCCGGGCGATGGGCGAGGGCGAGGCGACGATGGTCGGCAGGTTACCGTCCTTGCCCTTGAGCGTCGGACTCTGTGGTGTGCCGCCGCTGAGTTGGATGATCGAAGTCCCGGTGACGCCGGTCAGGGCCAGTTTGGCCTGGGTGTCCTCCTTGACCGGGGTATCGCCGGCCAAGCGAATTCGCGCCAGCACCCGGCGCGGGTCTTTCGGGTCCAGGCGCAGCGAGATCACGTCGCCGACCTTGATCCCGCTGTACTGTACCGAGCTACCTTGGGACAAACCGCTGACCGCCTCGTTGAACACGACTTCGTAGTCCTTGAACTCGGTGTCGACACTGGACTTGGCCAGCCACAGGCCGAACAGCAGCGCGGCCGTCACCACAATCACGGTGAACAGGCCGATCAATACATGATGGGCTCGGGTTTCCATGTCAGACCTCGTTGAGCTGTTGGGCGGCCGTCAATGCCGCGCGGCCACGAGGGCCATGGAAGTATTCGTGAATCCACGCATCGTTGGTTTCCGAAACCTTGTCGATGGCGTCCGCCACCAGCACTTTTTTCTGCGCCAGCACCGCCACCCGGTCAGTGATGGTGTAGAGCGTGTCGAGATCGTGGGTCACCAGAAAGACACTCAGGCCCAAAGCATCGCGCAGGGTCAGGATCAATTGGTCGAACGCGGCGGCGCCGATCGGGTCGAGACCGGCGGTGGGTTCGTCGAGAAACAGGATGTCCGGGTCCAGTGCCAATGCCCGGGCCAGCGCGGCGCGCTTGATCATGCCGCCGGACAGCGACGAGGGGTACTTCTCTGCGGCCGACAGCGGTAACCCGGCCAAGGCCATTTTCACCGCCGCCAGGTGCTCGGCGTCGTTGCGGCTCAAGCCGGCGTGTTCGATCAGCGGCAGGGCGACGTTCTCGGTCACCGTCAGTGAAGAGAACAGCGCGCCTTTCTGGAACAGCACGCCGAATCGCCGCTCCACCAGCGAACGCTCGTGCTCGGACAAGGTCGGCAGGTTTTTCCCGAAAACTTTCACCACGCCTTCGCTGGGCTGGCGCAACCCGACAATGCTGCGCAGCAGCACCGACTTGCCGCTGCCGGAGCCGCCGACCACGGCGAGGATCTCGCCCTTGTACAAGTCCAGGTCGAGGTTCTCGTGCACGCTCTGGCTTCCAAAACGGTTGCACAACCCACGGACTTCGATCACCGCCTCGGAGGGCGCTCTGGGGATACGACTCACCAACCCATCTCCATGAAAAACATCGCGGCGATCGCATCCATCACGATCACCACGAAAATCGACTGCACCACACTCGACGTGGTGTGCGCGCCCACAGACTCAGCGCTGCCACTGACCTTGAAGCCTTCGAGGCAACCGATGGCGGCGATGAGGAAGGCGAACACCGGCGCTTTGACGATCCCCACCAGAAAGTGCTGAACGCCGATGTCCGTTTGCAGCAGCGACAGGAACATCGCTGGCGAGATATCCAGCGCCACCGCGCAGACCACGGCACCGCCGATAATCCCTGACAGCATCGCCAGGAAGGTCAGCATCGGAAGGGCGATCAGCAACGCCAGGACCCGCGGCACCACCAGCAACTCCACGGGATCGAGGCCCAGGGTGCGGATGGCGTCGATTTCTTCGTTGGCCTTCATCGAACCGATTTGCGCCGTGAACGCACTGGCGGTGCGCCCGGCCATCAGGATCGCGGTCAGCAGCACACCGAATTCGCGCAGGAAGGCAAACCCCACCAGGTCCACGGTGAAGACGGTGGCGCCGAAAGTGGCCAGCACCGTCGACCCGAGAAACGCCACCACGGCGCCCACCAGAAAAGTCAGCAACGCAACGATGGGGGCGGCGTCGAGACCGGTCTGTTCGATATGGGCGATCATCGGCGTGACGCGCCAGCGCTTGGGACGGAACAGGCCGCGGACGATGGTTTCGATGATCAGGCCGACGAAACCCAGCAGTTGCAGGGTGTCCTGCCAGACAGTGTCCACCGCGCGGCCAATGCGGGTCAGCAACTGAATGGAAACGCTGACTTCCGGTTCCTTGATCGGTACGCAGAAATCGGTCAACGAGCAGTAGACGGTTTGCAGCAACGCCCGATCCGCAGCAGAGAGTGTGCAATCAGGATGTTCGGCAGAACGACCGAGGCGCTCGGAGCCGAGCAGCTCGACCAACAGCGAGGCACCGGCGGTGTCGAGGGCGCCGAGACCATTGAGGTCGATGGGGGTGTTGGCGTCGTACTGGCCGTGGAGTTTTTCGCTCAACAGCTTGAGGTCAGCGTAATGGGCAAGCGTCCAGTCGCCCGTCACCCGCAACCGCGCAGGGGTAATCGAGGAGTCCAATCGGGCGTTGCCGGCCATCGTGCTGCTGATCATAAGCTCCGTGCTTGTTCAGTGATTACGCAGCTCTACGTAATAGCACGAACCGGACTACTTTTCTTTGATCGCTGTGCTGTCCGTGACCTTGAAGCGAAGCACGCCAATGACCTGGCCATCTTCGGTCAGGACCCGAACCTGCCATTTACCGGCCGGGTTGCCCGGGAAGTTCTGCTTGTGGGTCCAGGCCCGGTAACCTTCCTTGCGCCCGCCACGAATATCCAGGGGAATGCGGTCGACCTCTTTACCGTTGAACTTCCAGACGTGATAAATCCGTTCGTCCAGGCCACGCGGGGCGTTGATCGCGGTGTACGCGTAAAGCCCGCCATTACGGATCTGTTCGGCGCTGACTTCGTCGAGGCTGGCACCGGGTGTGCGATCCTGCATTTGCGTACTGATGGCCACGTCGGTCATCCACAGCGTCGCCGGCGGCACCCACGAGCGCAGCTCCCAACCAACGGCGCCGATGCCCAGGGTGATACTCAAGATCGCCAGCGCATTGCGCAGGGTACGAATCGGGAAGATCGACGCCAGGCTCGGGAACGACAGCAGCACCGAGATACCCAGTGCCCATTTGAAACTTTGCGCGGTGGTCAGGTGCATGATCACCGGCAATGCGGTGAGCAGCGCGGCGAACAGGGTCAGGGTGTGCAGGGCCAGAAACGCCCAGCGCCGTGGAGCCAGCCACTTGTAGTAAAGCGGGTCGACGATCGAAATCAGCGCCGCCACGCCCAGCAACCCGGTGAAAAACAACTGGCCGCTGTTCCACGTCGTGGTGATGAAGAAGAACGGCAGGACAAAGAACAGGCTTTCCTGATGGATCATCTGCGTTGCGTAACGCAACAACGGTTCCGGTATTTCGCGCTTGAAGATGCGCGTGAACAGCTTGGTCAGGCTGTTTTCCAGCATCAGCCAGATCCAGCTGATCAGCATGATGGTGGTGATCCAGCTCGCCAGGCCTTGCTGGCGATCGACCAGAATGAAACTGCCCACCCCGGAGATGAAACCAAAGAGCGCAATGACCCCAGGGTACCGCTTCATCAAATCAAGGATGCGCTGTACGAAAAGGGATAGGTTTTGCATTCGTTGGTTTCACAGTCGTCGTAGGAAAAAACCTCGACAGGGTACCGCTGGTGCGGCGCTGTGGCGAGGGTTCGCGATGAGGCCGGCACATCCAACATTTTCGGCGGCTGACAATCCGCTATCGCGAGCAAGCTCGCTCCCACAGGGAACCGGCAAGGCCTCTCAGTCCGTTGTCACATGGAATGGTTACTTCCTGCGGTGCAAACGCCAGCCCACCAACATCAACACGATCAAGCCCACCCCACCGACCACCAGCCACATCAACTGGTCATAACTGAACAAAGGCTTCTCGATCCGCAAATACCCTGGTTGCAGGAGCAATTCGCGCACGGCCTTGTTCGCTTCTTCCAGGGTCACCCCTTGCAGCTCCCGGGCCGGGTTGGTGAAGTGACCGTCCTCGTAGTTACCGATCGCGCTCCAGTAGTAGTCGGCCAACGCGCTGTTGCCTTGTACGGCCCAGGCCTGGCGGGCAATCGCGGCCTGCTTGAGGCGGTTGAAGGTGTCGGCATTGAGGCCGTCCTTGAGCAGGCCGGCCTTCAGGTCCTCGAGTACTTGTTCGGCATCGGCCACGGCGTCGCGCTCAAGGTCGGCGTTGAGGCTCATGAAACCTACGCCGCCGAACACCTCGCGCTCCGCCCACGGGCCGTAGGACAAACCGTGAGCCAGGCGTAACTGGCGATAAAGCGCCCAATCCAGATAGTCCTTGAGCAAATCGAAGGTTTCATCGTGCCCATCCTCCAGTACCGGCTCCGGCACCAGCCAGTGCAACTTGGCGCCGTTGCCGACCAGACTGTGGGTCAAGGTGCGCTCATGGGTGGCGCTGGCCTGGATTTGCGGCAGCGGCGGATGCTCGCCAGGGGTGATCGCTTCCAGCGCGCCATACGCCCGCTCCAGATAGGATGGCAGCAACTTGTCGAGGTCGCCGACCACGATCAGGGTCATGTTGTTCGGCGCATACCAGTCCTTGCGCACCTGCTCCAGTTGTTCACGGGTCAGGTCATCGACTTGCGCACGCTCCGGGCATTTGAGGCCCAATTCCACGGCCAGTTGTTTGCTGGCCGTGTGGCCGAGGTCCTGACGATCGAGCCAGCGTTGCAGGTGCGAGTAATGGCCGCCGTCTTCACGCTCGACCACTTGCTTGGCCGCGTTGATGGCACTGTCGTCGAAGCGGGTCTGGGTCAGCAGCGCCAGCAACAGGTCGAGAACCTTGCGCTGGTTTTTCGCCGGGGCTTCGATGACGAAAGTCGTATCGGCATTACTGGTGAACGCGTTCCACTCGCCGCCCAGAGCCTGCATGCTTTCTTCCAGGCCGCCTTCGCCGCTGGCGTCGATACCGCTGAACAACAAGTGTTCCAGCAGATGCGGCAACTCCTTTTCTTCGCACTTGAAATCGTCCAGGCCAACGCCGACCACCAGCCGGATCGCCACATGCCCGTGGTCAGTGCCGGGCTTGAGCAGCAACTGCAAACCGTTGCGCAGGGTGTAGCCCTCGACCTGGAAGCGATCCAGGGCGAATGACGGGAATGAACCAAGCAACAGGCAGGCGAACAACAGACAACGCATAACGAGCTTCCGTACGGCTAGCGTAAGTTCAACAGACTTCAGGCAACTGTGGACGTTCAGGGTGAATGAGTGATGTCACTCAAATCGTCGACCACCAGCGCACCTGTGTCCGATGTTTCCAGCACCACGTAGGCACTGCTGCAAAACAGCGAATTAAGACGCTTCATGTCGGCGATCAGCTCCAGGTGCAACGAACTGGTTTCGATACTTTGCACGATTTTACGTTGCAAGCGGCTGACATGAGCGTGAGCCAGGCGCCGTTCCTGTGCGCGGAAACGACGTTTTTCACGCACCAGCTGGCGGGCACTTTCCGGGTCGCCACTGAGAAACACCGACATCCCGAGCCGCAGGTTGGAAATCAACTGAGTTTGCAGCCCGGTCAATTCGTCCAGCCCCACTTCGGAAAACGACCGGCGCTGCGAGGTTTTCTGCTGCTGGACCTTGCGCAGCATGCGTTCGATCAAGTCGCTGGCCAGTTTCAGGTTGATCGCCAGTTCGATGATTTCCGCCCAACGCCGGCTGTCCTGATCGCTGAGATCTTCCCGGGGCATTTGCGCCAGATACAACTTGATCGCGCTGTAGAGCGCTTCGACATCATCGGTCAGGCGCCGCATTTCCTGGGTGACGGCGGTTTGCTTTCCGCGCAACACGTCGAGCATGGCTTCGAGCATGTTGTCGATCAGGTCGCCCATGCGCAGGGTTTCCCGGGCTGCGTTGGCCAGCGCCAAACCGGGGGTGACCAACGCCGTGGGGTCAAGGTGTCGGGGCTTGGCCGTACCGTTGACTAGCGGGCGCTCCGGCAGCACCCAGGCACAAAACCTGGCCATCGGCCCAACACTGGGCAGCAAGATCAGGCAACGCGCGATGTTGTAGAGCAGGTGAAAGCCAATGACCATTTCCTGAGGGCTGAAATCCAGGCCATCGAGCCAGTGCACCAGCGGATCGAGCACTGGAATGATCAGTAAAAGACCAATCAGTTTGTACAGCAGGCTGCCCAGCGCCACTTGGCGCCCGGCGGCGTTCTGCATGCTGGTGCTGAGGAACGCGAGTATGCCGCTGCCGATATTGGCGCCGATCACGAGCCCGATGGCCACCGGCAGGCTGATCACGTTGGCGCCCGCCAGGGTCGCGGTGAGCAATACAGCGGCCAGGCTGGAATAGGAAAGCATCGCGAACAGCGCGCCGACCAGGGCGTCGAGCAGGATATCGCCGGTGAGCGAGGCGAAAATCACCTTCACCCCTTTGGCATGGGTAATCGGGTGCGCGGCTTCAACAATCAGTTGCAGCGCCAGAATGATCAACCCCAAGCCAATGGCGACACGGCCCATCTGTCCGAGTCGGGTCTGCTTGCGCGACAGAAAGAAGATCACCCCGGCAAAAATCAGCAACGGCGACAACCACGACAGATCGAACGTCAGCACCCGCGCCATCAGGGCCGTACCGACATCGGCACCGAGCATGGTGACCAACGCTGGCGTAAGCGCCATCAGGCCCTGGCCGACAAAGGAGGTGACCAGCATGGCGGTGGCGTTGCTGCTCTGGACCATCGCCGTCACGGCGATCCCGGAGAGGAAAGCCAGCCAGCGGTTGGACATGTTATGGCTGATGACATGGCGCAAGTTGGTGCCGTAGACCCGCAGGATGCCGGTTCGGACGATGTGCGTGCCCCAGATCAGCAGGGCCACGGCAGAAAGCAAATTGAGCAGGGTGAGCATAATGACCCCCTGTGGTGTAGCGCCCCAAAGGAGCAAGTTGACGGTACCGCGCGACGTTCTACGTTCTGTACTTAAGCTGTAGTTGGCTAACGGTCTGCGCGCCAGCATCGCATAGCCAAAGACGCGATTGAAACAAAACTGTCATGAAATCCGGTTTAAGCAACCCGCAAAAACAAAGTGGGAGCGGGCTTGCTCGCGAAGGCGTCGTGTCAGTCGACATTAATGTTGTCTGACACACCGCTTTCGCGAGCAAGCCCGCTCCCACAGGGTGTTGCGTACTACCGGGTTACTGGCCCGGGATGTCCTTGCGCAGCCTTACCGGATCCTGCTGTTTCTTCTTTTTCGCGATGGCAGTGCGCATCTTGATGTTGATCGCTTCCACCGCCAGCGAGAACGCCATGGCGAAGTAGACGTAGCCTTTTGGCACGTGCACGTCCAGGGATTCGGCAATCAGCACCGTACCGACGATCAGCAGGAACGACAGCGCCAGCATTTTCAGCGACGGGTGCTTGTCGATGAACTCACTGATGGTGCCAGATGCCCACATCATCACCAGTACGGCCACGATGATTGCCGCAACCATGACCGGTACGTGGGAGACCATGCCGACTGCGGTGATCACCGAGTCCAGGGAGAACACGATGTCGATGATCGCGATCTGGATGATGGTGTAGAGGAAGTTGCCGCCCTTGCCCGAAGGCTCTTCGTTGGTTTCGTCTTCACCTTCCAGCGCGTGGTACATCTCTTGCGAGCTCTTCCACAACAGGAACAGACCACCGAAGAACAGGATCAGGTCGCGTCCGGAAATACCCTGGTCGAATACTACGAACAGGTCCGCCGTCAGGCGCATGACCCAGGTGATCGACAGCAGAAGCAGGATTCGCGTGATCATGGCCAGCGCCAGACCGAAAATCCGGGTGCGCGCCTGCATGTGTTTGGGCATGCGGCTGACCAGGATCGAAATCATGATGATGTTATCGATACCCAGGACGATTTCCAGGGCGGTCAGGGTGAAGAAGGCAACCCAGATTTCAGGGTTGGTCAGCCATTCCATGTGTATTCCTTTGAGCGATTGTTAAACCAAAACGGGCCCGGGCTTCAAACAGCGAAGCCTGGACCCGAAGTGGTGAGTCTTGGGCTTATAGAGTGCTGAACACCGGGAAAGTCCCCAACAGCAGTGCAGCAATCAGTATGCAGATACAAACCAGCACTGCCCACTTGAGAGTGAAGCGCTGGTGGTCACCGAAGTCGATGCCAGCCAGGGCCACCAACAGGTAGGTCGATGGAACCAGCGGGCTCAACAGGTGGACGGGCTGACCGACGATCGAGGCACGTGCCATTTCCACTGCGGTTATACCGTAATGGCTGGCGGCTTCGGCAAGTACCGGTAACACGCCGTAATAAAATGCATCGTTCGACATGAAGAAAGTGAACGGCATGCTTACCAGTGCCGTGATCACTGCCAGGTACGGGCCGAGGAAATCCGGAATCACCGCCAACAGGCTCTTCGACATGGCGTCGACCATCCCGGTGCCGGTCAGGATACCGGTGAAGATACCGGCCGCAAAGATCAACCCGACCACCGCCAGTACGCTACCGGCGTGAGCCGCGACGCGATCCTTCTGCTGTTGCAGGCAAGGGTAGTTGACGATCATGGCGATACTGAACGCCACCATGAACAGTACCGGCAACGGCAGCAGGCCGGCGATCAGGGTGCACATCAGGGCCAGGGTCAGGGCGCCGTTGAACCAGATCAGCTTCGGACGACGGGCATCCGGGAACTGCGAAACGCTGATTTCACTGTGGTCGATTTCATCGCCCACCAGGTGCAGTTCACCCAGACGCGCACGTTCACGCTTGCCGTAGAAGTAGGCAATGACCAGGATCGCCACCACACCAGCCAGCATCGCAGGAATCATCGGTACGAAGATGTCGGACGGATCCACATGCAACGCACTGGCGGCGCGAGCGGTCGGGCCACCCCATGGGGTCATGTTCATCACGCCACCGGCGAGGATGATCAGGCCGGCCATGATTCGCGGGCTCATGCCGATACGGCTGTAGAGCGGCAGCATGGCGGCCACGCAGATCATATAAGTGGTCGCGCCGTCACCATCGAGGGAGACAACGAGCGCCAGAACGGCGGTGCCGACCGAAACTTTCAGCGGGTCGCCCTTGACCAGTTTGAGGATCTTGCGCACGGCCGGGTCGAACAGGCCGGAGTCGATCATCAGGGCGAAGTACAAGATAGCGAACATCAACATCACGCCGGTTGGCGCAAGCTTGGTAATGCCTTCGAGCATCATCGGACCGATCTTCGGCGAAAAACCGCCGAACAGGGCAAAGATGATTGGAATGATGATCAGGGCGATCAGCGCAGACAGGCGCTTGGTCATGATCAGGAACATGAACGTGATGACCATGGCGAAGCCAAGGAAAGTCAGCATGGGAATACTCCAGGCGTAGCGCGGCTAGGGAATGGGCGGATCAGGCGGGATCAGCGCAGAACGGGAAGCACGAGACGTACGGGCGGAGTTGCAGCGAAGCGGCGGATGGAAGAGGACATCAGAATCACCATTGTTGTTGTTAAATGGGCTGTGCGAGCGATAAAACGCTGGCATTGGCCAACCGGTCTGTTGCCGGTAGTGGGGGCGATCCTAATCGGGGAAGCTTTCAGCCAGCTTTCGGCGATGAACGCGTTGACCGGAAGTACAACCGGTCGTCGGACTGGGGCATGAAGGTGAACCGAGTTACGGCCTTCGCGAGCAAGCCCGCTCCCACACTGGATCTGTGTCGTACACAAAGCCAATGTGGGAGCGGGCTTGCTCGCGAAGGCGTCGGTAATTACGCATCGGGAGGAATGCCATGAACAAAATTCACACCGGCGGCTGCCATTGCGGGCAACTGCGCTATCAATTCAGCGGGCCGCTGCACGATATCGCCCACTGTCATTGTTCGATTTGCCGACGGGTCAGCGGCGGCATCGTGACTACCTGGATAACCGTGCCGGCATCCGCCTTTCAATGGCTGGCCGGGACGCCGTCGCGGTACGATTCTTCATCCACCTGTGCGCGATATTTCTGCGGCCACTGTGGGGCGCAACTGGCACTAGCGACGCAACTAAGCCCGGAAAGCATCGACTTGACCATCGCCACCCTCGACCATCCTGAGCAAGCACCAGCCGAGCGGCACATCTGGACCGACAGCCGCTTGCCGTGGCTGCATCTGGACGAACATTTGCCCGGCGAGGCTGAAGAAACACTCTGATCAAAAAACAGACAGGTTCAGCGGCCGAATCGCGCCCATCCAGATCGCGTGCTCGGTGTGGTCAAGCAAATCGTCGCCGGTGTCCGGGTGCAGGAACACCACCAGCCCCTTGCGGTTCAGCGCCAGCCACGGCAGAACGTCGCCCAGCACCTGCGGTTCGAACGCCAACTGGCAGCTCCAGTCCGGGTGTGGACCGACCGGGCGCTCGTGCACGCGGCCCATTTTCAATGGAAACAATTGCGCCGCCCGTTCACATAAGGCTCGCGCCTGCGAGATCGTGTTGGCATCGAAATAAACGTGGGCGTGGTAGCCCGTTATCTGCTGCATCTGAATCCCTCTGAAAGTTGTTCGAACCCTCGCCGTTTCCTGCGGGTCAAACGTTATACAGACGCTGGAAAACAGGAAGCCCAGCCATGAAAAATGCCGAAACCCCCGTCGTGAAAGTGGTGCTTTATGGTGCCATGAGTAGCCTGGGCAGTGCGCTGATGGCTGAAATGCTGCGACGCCAGCATGAAGTGATCGCGATTCTCGATGACCTGACGGCGCTGGCACCCCGCCCGGGGCTGCGCACCAAGACTGGCGACCTGTTCGACGCGCAACGGGTCAAGCAGAGTGTGGCCGGCAGTTCAGTGGTTATCTGCTTACTGGACGCACCAGGGTTACCGTTCAATAGCGAACACGTGGAAAAAACCATCGTGCCCGGCCCGGTCGAGCAGGTGCTGGCAGTGGATGCGCTCATCGATGGCATGCAGGCAGCAAACATCGCCCGATTGTTTCTGGTGGGTGATTTCGACGTGCTGGACGACCCGGAAACCGAGGATAGCTTGCAACGTCACGCCGCCGAGGAAATCCGCGAGGCACTGCAAAGCAGTCCTTTGAAGTGGACGCTGGTTAACGAACCGCGCGGGGTACCAGGGCTGACCATAGAACACTTTGCCAACATCGGTGGCAACCCCGAACCGGGGTTGGTTGAACCGCTCAAACGGCTGGCCCGCACTGCCGTGGGCATTGCCGATGAATTGCACCTGAACCTGCACATCGGCGAGCACGTCAACTTCATCGCAACCGACAGTTAAACCGCAATGGACGGCAGCGTCAGGCCGTTGAGCGATTGCGCACTGCTGGCCTGTTCCGCCATCAACCAATCCACAAACTGCTGGATCAATGCTCCGCGTCTTTTGCGCTGGGGCAGAACCACGTAGTAACCCAGCCTCGACATCACCGTTTCGCCGATCGGTCGACACAACAACCCTTGCGCCAGCAAGTTATCCACAAGGTGGCGCCAGCCGATGGCCACGCCCTGGCCGCCAATCGCCGCCTGAATCAGCAAGGTGTAATTATCGAAGCGCAACTGCCCGGGCGCCGGGGGCGAGGTGATGCCCAGCTCGCGGAACACACCACTCCAGTCGAACCAGTTACTGCTGTGTTCCCCACGCAGGTGCAACAAAGGGAACTCCAGCAATGCCTGGGCTGGCAAGGGCAGTGGACGCTCGCTCAACAGCTGCGGGCTGCACACCGGAAACACTTCCTCGCTGAACAGCCAATGGCTTTCACCCTGCTTGAAGCGGCCATCGCCGAACAGCACCGCCACATCGATATCGGTACGTAGCATGTTATGGCTGCGTTCACTGGTGACCAGGCTGACATCCACCTGCGGATTGGCCGCGTGAAAGCGGTGCAGACGCGGCATCAACCAATAGGCGGCGAAGGCAAAATCCGTGGCCACCTGCAGCACTTCATGCTGTTGCTGCGCGCTGATTGCGCTCAATCCTGCGTCGATATTCTGCAAACCGAGCTGAACCTGCTCAAATAGAATCTGCCCAGCCTCTGTCAGTTCGATTCCGCGATAAATGCGGTCGAACAGGCGTGTTGCCAGTTGTTGTTCCAGGCGCTTGATCTGCTGGCTGATGGCCGGTTGCGTGGTGCCCAGTTCAACCGCCGCCGCTGTGAAGCTGCGCTGACGGGCCGCCGCTTCGAAGGCGCGAAGCAGATCCAGTGACAGGTCACCAAGGGCGTCATACATAAGCTGTGCTTATCCTAGTCATTGCCGCGTATGGGCTTTACCGCAAGGTGCGAGGGTTTCATTCTCAACGCCAGCACTCTCGCATAAACATCCACTATGGAATGCCGCGATCACATGAAGCGCAAGAACATTCTTTTCATCATGGCCGATCAAATGGCCGCGCCAATGTTGCCGTTCTACGGCCCATCGCCCATCAAACTGCCCAATCTCAGTCGCCTCGCCGCACAAGGCGTGGTGTTTGACTCAGCCTATTGCAACAGCCCATTGTGCGCGCCATCGCGTTTCACACTGGTTAGCGGCCAGTTGCCGAGCAAGATCGGCGCCTACGACAACGCCGCCGATTTCCCCGCTGACGTACCGACCTACGCCCATTACCTGCGCCGTCTCGGATACCGCACCGCCCTGTCGGGCAAGATGCATTTCTGCGGGCCAGACCAGTTGCACGGCTACGAAGAACGCCTGACCAGTGACATTTACCCGGCCGACTATGGCTGGGCGGTAAACTGGGATGAACCGGACGTGCGCCCGACCTGGTATCACAACATGTCATCGGTGCTGCAAGCCGGCCCGTGCGTACGCACCAATCAACTGGATTTCGACGAAGAGGTGGTGTTCAAGGCCCAGCAGTACCTGTTCGACCATATCCGCGAGGATGGCGACCAGCCGTTCTGCCTGACCGTTTCGATGACTCACCCGCACGATCCGTACACCATTCCCAAAGCTTTCTGGGATTTGTACGACGATGCCGATATCCCGCTGCCTACAACCCCTGACCCGCATGACCTCGATCCGCATTCGCAACGTCTGCTCAAGGTCTACGACCTGTGGGACAAGCCGCTGCCTGTGGATAAGATCCGCGATGCCCGTCGCGCCTATTTCGGCGCGTGCAGCTATATCGACAGCAACGTCGGCAAACTCCTGCAAACCCTCGAAGATACCGGGCTGATCGATGACACCATCATCGTGTTTTCCGGTGACCACGGCGACATGCTCGGCGAGCGCGGCCTCTGGTACAAAATGCACTGGTATGAAATGGCCGCACGGGTGCCGCTGTTGGTCAGCGCACCGGGGCAGTTCGGCGCCGGCCGGGTCAGCGCCAGTGTTTCCACGGCGGACCTGTTGCCGACATTCGTCGAACTGGCCGGCGGCTCGCTGGAACCGGGCTTGCCGCTGGACGGCCGCTCGCTGGTTCCGCACCTGCAAGGGCAGGGCGGCCACGATGAAGTGTTCGGTGAATACATGGCCGAAGGCACCGTCAGCCCGTTGATGATGATCCGTCGCGGTGCCTACAAATTCATCTATAGCGAAGACGACCCTTGCCTACTCTTCGACGTACAGAATGACCCTCGCGAACTGGAAGAACTCAGTCATTCGCCGCAACATCGCCAGTTGTTCGACGATTTTCTCGCCGAAGCGCGGGCCAAATGGAACATTCCGGCGATTCACCAGCAGGTGCTCGCCAGCCAGCGGCGCCGACGCTTCGTGGCCGAGGCGCTGACCCTCGGCAAGCTCAAGAGCTGGGATCACCAGCCGCTGGTGGACGCCAGTCAGCAGTACATGCGTAACCACATCGACCTCGACGATCTGGAACGTAAAGCACGTTATCCACAACCCTGCCAAAACCAATAATGTTAAGGGGAAGTCCATGCAAAGGTTATCCACAGTACTGACGGTCGGGCTCCTGGCTCTGGGCAGTGCCTCGGCGTTTGCCGATCAGAGTTGCGAGACGGTGAAGATGGCCGACCCGGGCTGGAGCGACATCGCCGCGACCAACGCCATCACCGGGTTTCTGCTGGACGGCATGGGCTACAAGGCCAAGGTCGACACCCTCGCGGTGCCGATCACCTTTGGCGGGTTGAAGGACGGCCAGGTCGATGTGTTCCTGGGTAACTGGATGCCGGCGCAGCAGGGCTTCTACGACAAATTCGTCGCAAGCGGCGATGTCACGCAACTGGCGAAGAACCTCGACGGCACCGAATTCACCCTCGCTGTCCCGGACTACGTGTGGGACGCGGGTGTGCATAACTTTGCCGACCTGAACAAGTACGCCGACAAGTTCGACCACAAGATCTATGGCATCGGCTCCGGTGCACCGGCGAATATCTCACTGCAAGAGATCATCAAGAAAAACGATTTCGACATGGGCCAGTGGAAACTGGTCGAGTCCAGCGAGCAGGCGATGCTGGCGGAAGTGTCCCGCGCGGTGAAAAAACAGAAATTCGTGACCTTCCTCGGCTGGACCCCGCACCCGATGAACGTGCAGCTGAAAATGCACTATCTGAAGGGTGGCGAGAAATACTTCGGTGACACCGGCAGCGTGCATACCCTGACCCGAAAAGGTTATGCACAGGCCTGCCCGAACGTCGGCAAACTGCTGACCAACCTGAGTTTCACTCAGGAGATGGAAAACAGCATCATGGCCGAGGTGGTGAACAAGAAGGTCAGCAATGCCGACGCGGCCAAGGCGTGGATCAAGGCCAACCCGGCCGTGCTGGATAAATGGCTCGATGGGGTGAAGACAGTGGATGGCAAGGATGCTTTGCCAGCGGTCAAAGCCAAACTCTAAACCAGAGGCGATATGGTCTTTGTGGCGAGGGGGCTTGTCGGACCGCCGCACCGCCCCGTTCGATTGCGAAGCGATCGTAAAACCATTGAATGCGGTCTACCTGATAAACCACATTCAATGGTTTTGGGACGGCTGCGCCGTCCAACGGGGGCGAGCCCCCTCGCCACAATGATCGCCTTGTCCTGCTACCCTTGCGCAAAATCCCCACCCGAGAGGACCCATGGCCCTTCCCAGCCGCCATTCACTCTTCCCTTTCCTCACCTGGCTACCCCGGCAAACCCGCGCCAGTGTCGGGCGCGACCTGATCGTCGGCCTCAGCGGCGCGATCCTCGCGTTGCCGCAATCCATTGCCTACGCACTGATCGCCGGCCTGCCACCGGAATACGGCCTGTACGCCGCAATCATCCCCGTTCTGATCGCCTGCCTCTGGGGTTCGTCGTGGCATTTGATCTGCGGTCCTACGGCCGCCATCTCCATTGTCCTGTATGCCAGTGTCAGTCCTCTGGCCGTTCCAGCGTCGCAGGACTACGTCATGCTGATCCTGT
Source organism: Pseudomonas sp. BF-R-30 (assembly GCF_019956175.1). Classification (NCBI taxonomy): domain Bacteria; kingdom Pseudomonadati; phylum Pseudomonadota; class Gammaproteobacteria; order Pseudomonadales; family Pseudomonadaceae; genus Pseudomonas; species Pseudomonas sp. BF-R-30. Next base: position 77,238 of record NZ_JAHBDE010000076.1, read on the forward strand.
TGCTGACGTTTCTTGCCGGCATCTTTCAGTGGCTGCTGGGTTTGCTGCGGTTCGGCGCGCTGGTGAATTTCGTCTCGCACTCGGTGGTACTCGGCTTCACCCTGGGTGCTGCCGTTGTGATTGCCATCGGTCAATTGCCTAACCTGCTGGGGCTGGACTTGCCCAGCCAGGCCACCGCGCTGGATAGTTTCATCACGTTGTTGCGCCATCTCGGCGAAATGGACAAACCTTCGCTGGCGCTGGGTCTGGCGACCGTGGTGGTCGGCGTGATCCTCAAACTGCTGCTGCCACGCTGGCCGACGCTCTTGATCACCCTGATTCTCGGCGGCTTGCTGGTTTGGCTCTGGCCATCAATGTTCGGCCATGTGCAACTGGTAAGCGCCTTCACCGGCAAACTGCCGCCCTTCAGTCCGTTGCCCCTGGACCTTGATCTGATCCTGCGCCTGCTGCCCAGCGCGGTGGCGGTCGGTATGCTCGGGCTAGTAACCAGCCTGTCGATCGCCCGCTCGATCTCGGCACGTTCGCAGCAATTACTCGACGCGAATCAGGAAGTCCGCGCCCAGGGCTTGTCGAACATCGTCGGTGCGTTTTTTTCCGGATCGCTGTCGGCCGGCTCCTTCACTCGCTCAGGCCTGAGCTACGAAGCGGGGGCCTGTTCGCCGCTGGCCGGGATTTTTTCGGCATTGTGGGTGGCGCTGTTTGCGATATTCGGCGCTAGCCTGATCGCGCACATCCCGATTCCAGCCATGGCCGGCAGCATTCTGTTGATCGCCTGGGGACTGGTGGACCATCGCGGCATTCGCGCGTTGTTGCGGGTCAGCCGCGCCGAATTTGTGGTCATGGCGCTGACCTGCGTCGCCACGCTGCTGCTGGAGTTGCAGACGGCGATCTACGCCGGCGTGTTGGCCTCGCTTTTTTTCTACCTCAAACGCACATCGCAACCACGGGTGCAGCATGTGCGAGATGGCGAGGAAGACATTCTGCGGGTGGGGGGCTCGATTTTTTTCGGCGCCAGCCATTACCTGCAAGTACGCCTGCAACGCATGCACGGCGCGCGCGTGGTGATCGAGGCGCAGCAGATCAACTTCATCGATTACTCTGGGGTGGAAATGCTGCACCAGGAAGCGCGGCGGCTACTGCGTCAAGATCGCAGCCTCACCTTGCGCCGGGCCCGACCGCAGGTGGTGGAAGAGTTGAGGAAGCTGGAAGGGGCGGAGAAATGCCCGATCCGGTTTGAGGACTGAAATACCACTCACTGTAGGAGCGAGCTAGCTCGCGAAGGTCGTGAACGATTACGCGCAAAAACAGATGCCCTCAGGTTTTTCGCGAGCAAGCTCGCTCCTACAGTAGGTTACAAGGCCAACTGTCGACGCAACTCAGCCAGCACCGGCGCCGTATCCGGGCGCACGCCGCGCCACAGGAAGAATGCTTCCGCCGCTTGCTCGGCTAGCATGCCCAAACCATCCATCGACACCGCCGCCCCGTGTTCGCTGGCCCAGCGGCAGAACGAGGTCGGTTCCTTGCCGTACATCATGTCGTAGCACACCGTTTTGCCAGGCTCAATCAAACTGGGGGCAATAGGCGGCACATCACCGGTCAGGCTCGCCGAGGTCGCGTTGATGATCAAGTCCACCGACTCCTGCAACCAGTCGTAGCCGCTGGCCGAGATCGGCCCCAGATCGCAGAACAGTTCCGCCAGCAGCTCGGCCTTGTCCACCGTGCGGTTGGCGATGATCACCGATGCCGGTTGCTCGGCCAGCAATGGCTCCAAAGCACCGCGCACCGCACCGCCAGCACCGAGCAGCAGGATGCGTTTGCCCTTGAGGCTGAACCCGGCGTTGACCGTCAGGTCCCGCACCAGCCCGGCACCGTCGGTGTTGTCGCCCAGCAGACTGCCATCGGCCAGTTTGCTCAGGGTGTTCACCGCTCCGGCCCGTTGTGCCCGCGCCGTCAGGCTGTTCGCCAGCCGATAGGCTTCTTCCTTGAACGGCACCGTCACGTTGGCGCCGCGTCCTTCGAGGAAAAACCGCCGGGCACAGGTGGAAAAGTCGTCGAGTGGCGCCAGCAGCGTGTTGTAATCCAGTTTCTGCGCGGTCTGCTCGGCGAACAGCCGATGGATCAGCGGCGACTTGCTGTGGCCAATCGGGTTACCGAATACGACATAACGGTCCATCAGGATTCCTCGTTCAGGCTTCGGCCAACCAATCGCGGTCTTGCAGGAAGTACTCGGTCAGACGCGCTTCTTCACTGCCAGGCTCGGCTTTCCAGTCGTAGCCCCAGCGCACTTGCGGCGGCAGCGACATCAAGATCGACTCGGTACGCCCACCCGATTGCAGGCCGAACAACGTGCCACGGTCGTAGACCAGGTTGAATTCAACGTAGCGGCCACGGCGGAACTCCTGGAACTCACGCTGCTTGGCGGTGAACGCATCGTTCTTGCGGCGCTGCACGATGGGCAGGTAAGCGTCGATGTACGCGTCACCGATAGCACGCATGAAGGCGAAGCTGGTGTCGAAGTCCCACTCGTTCAGGTCGTCGAAAAACAGGCCGCCGATGCCACGCGGCTCGTGACGATGCTTGATGTGGAAGTAGCTGTCGCACCAGGCCTTGTAACGCGGGTAGACGTCCGGGCCGAACGGCGCGCAGGCCTGCTCGGCCACGCGGTGCCAGTGGATGCAGTCTTCTTCGTTGCCGTAATACGGGGTCAGGTCGAAGCCGCCACCGAACCACCAGACCGGCTCTTCACCTTCTTTTTCGGCGATGAAAAAACGCACGTTGGCGTGGGAAGTCGGCACATGCGGGTTGTGCGGGTGGATGACCAGCGACACGCCGAGGGCTTCGAAGCCGCGGCCGGCCAGTTCCGGTCGATGGGCGCTGGCAGACGGTGGAAGACCACTGCCGAAGACATGGGAAAAGTTGACGCCACCCTTTTCAATCACCGCGCCGTTTTCTATCACACGGGTGCGACCGCCACCGCCCGCCGGCCTGGTCCAGGCGTCTTCGACGAATTGCGTGCCACCGTCTTCGGCTTCCAGGGCGGCGCAAATACGGTCTTGCAGGTCGAGCAGGTAGGCTTTTACGGCCTCGGTGCGGGTCGTCATGTCATCACCTTGAATCGGGCAAAACAACGCGGCGCTCCATTGGAGCTCAGCCTGCGCAAATGGGCGCGTAGCATACCATCGCAAGTCACCCCGCCGCAGTTGACGAAGATCAAGCTTAGGAGTCCGATAGGGAGCTTGGTAAAACGACCTATGGAGAGTTCTGATGGCAAAGCGTATCCAGTTCCGCGCCCATGGCGGCCCCGAAGTGCTCGAATATGTGGATTACCAACCCGCCGAGCCAGGTCCGAAGGAAGTACGCGTGACCAACAAGGCCATCGGCCTGAACTTCATCGACACCTACTACCGCAGCGGTTTGTATCCACCGCCGTCCCTGCCGTCGGGCGTCGGTTCAGAGGGTGCGGGCGTGGTCGAGGCAGTGGGCAGCGACGTGATCCGCTTCAAGATCGGCGATCGCGTGGCCTATGGCAGCGGGCCGCTGGGCGCCTACAGCGATATTCACGTCTTACCCGAAGCCAATCTGGTGAAACTGCCGGACGCCATCAGCTTCGAACAGGCCGCTGGCGTCATGCTCAAGGGCCTGACCGTGCAATACCTGCTGCGTCAGACTTATGAACTCAAGGGTGGCGAAACCATCCTGTTCCATGCCGCGGCCGGTGGGGTCGGTTCCCTGGCCTGCCAATGGGCCAAGGCCTTGGGCGTGAAGCTGATCGGCACTGTCAGCTCGGCGGAGAAAGCCGCGCTGGCCAAGGCCAACGGTGCCTGGGCGACCATCGATTACAGCCATGAAAATGTCGCGCAACGTGTGCTGGAATTGACCGACGGCAAAAAAGTCCCGGTGGTGTACGACGGCGTTGGCAAGGACACCTGGCTGACTTCACTCGACAGCGTCGCGCCGCGTGGGCTGGTGGTGAGTTTCGGCAATGCGTCCGGCGCGGTCGACGGCGTGAACCTGGGGATCCTGGCGGGGAAAGGCTCGCTGTACGTGACCCGGCCAACCCTGGGCACTTATGCGAACAACGCCGAAAACCTGCAACGCATGGCCGATGAATTGTTCGAGATGATCATCGGCGGCAAGCTGACCGTGGACATCAGCCAGCGTTATCCACTGGCTGACGCGGCGAAGGCGCAGACCGAGTTGTCGGCGCGGCGCACGACGGGCTCGGTTGTTTTGTTGCCCTGACTGACGCCATCGCGAGCAAGCTCGCTCCCACAGGGTTTCTGTGTCGAATACAAATCCCCTGTGGGAGCGGGCTTGCTCGCGAAGGGGTCAACTCGGTCTCAATCGGGGCGCACAACCTTTCCGGTCGCCAGATCGCGAATCACGCTGGGGTTCTTGCGTCCGCCCAGGTTTCCGCCCAGCACCAGATCCACCTGGCCACGGAAATACTGTTCGACGCGAATCCGCGTACGTGCCGCCGGGCGCCCCTGCGGATTGGCCGACGTCGACACCAGCGGCCCGACCAGCGCGCACAAATCCCGCACCAGCGGGTGATCGCTGACCCGCAGCGCCACGGTTTCATGCACGCCGGTAATCCACTCCGGCAGCAGGTTCTGGTGCGGCACCAACCAGGTGTTCGGACCCGGCCAGGTACTGGCCATGCGGTCCATCCACAACTCGGGGAAGTCTTCGAAGAGGAAATCGAACTGACGGATGTTGTCGGCGACCAGAATCAGCCCCTTTTCCACAGAGCGGCCCTTGATCAGCAGCAGACGTTCCACCGCATCGATGTCCCACGGGTCGCAACCCAGGCCCCAGACTGCTTCGGTTGGGTAGGCAATCACCGCCCCGGCGCGAATTGCTTGCGCGGCTTGTTGCACACGCCAACTGTTGACCATGAAAAACACTCCAGACTAAGGCTCTGCGCAGTTTACCGATCTTGTTTATAAAACCTAGCTCACCCGTGCAAACCAGCGCCCGTTTTCGCACACGGCGCGGCCATCCATTTCCAGTTCCGTCAACGCCGCCAGCACTTTCGGCAAGGCCCAGCCGCTTGCGTCGGCCAGCGCTTCACTGGTGTGAGGCGCGGCATGCAGCAGTTTCAGCAGTGGGTGAGTCGTCGCAGGGGGGCAGGTTTCTGTGGATAACGACAGTCGTTGCCAACCGCGCAAGGCTTCGAGGATATGTTCGATGGTTTCCACCAGCACCGCACCGTCCCGAATCAACTGATGACAGCCGCGGGCGCCAGGGTGATGGATCGACCCGGGCATCGCAAACACCTCGCGCCCCTGTTCCGCCGCCAGCCTCGCGGTGATCAGTGAACCGCTGGCGACACTGGCTTCGACCACCAGCACTCCGAGGGACAAACCACTGATAATGCGATTGCGCCGTGGGAAGTTGCTGGCGCTGGGACCTGCATCCAGCGGAAACTCCGAAAGCACTGCGCTGCCCGAAGCGATCATGGCGTCCGCCAGGCGTCTATTTCGCTGTGGATAAAACTTCTCGAGCCCCGTGCCGAGCACACCGACCGTTTGCCCGCCGACGTCGAGCGCGGCCTGGTGCGCGGCGGCGTCAATACCCAGGGCCAGGCCGCTGGTAATGACAAAACCGGCACCCGCCAGGCTGCGGGAAAACGCGGCAGCGGTGTCCATTCCTGGCCGGGAAGCGCGACGGCTGCCGACCATCGCCAGTTGTGGTTTTTCCAGAATGCCCGGATCGCCCGCGACAAATAACAGCGGTGGCGCATCGCTGATTTGTGCCAGCAGTGCCGGGTAGTCCGGTTGGTCCCACATCAGTAAATGCTGGGCCGGGCGCTCCAGCCAGGCCAATGCATGACTGGCGCCGTCACGGATCTCAGTGCTACGCCTGGTCTCGGAACAGGCCAGTGGCAAACCCAGCGCGCGCCAGGCACTGGCTGGCGCGCTGATGGCTTTGGATGCCGAACCGAAGGCTTCGAGCAGTTTCTTGAAACGCGCAGGACCGAGTTCCGGCAAACGGTGCAGACGTAATCGAGCTTCCAGTTCCGCGGGGGAAACCGGTGTAACAGTAGGCATCGACATGGATCATCCTTGATCGTTATGAGCACCCGTACAAACGGGAATAAGCTGTGGATAACTCTGTTGGTAACTTGTGAAGCACTCTTACGGATTTCGTACCTTGTCCATCACCGACAGTGAGCGCGAGGCGCTGAGCACCAGCCCATAACTGAGTTTGTCGTAGGTACGGAAAACCATCAGCAAACCGGCGCGCTCATCAGGAATTTTCAATGGCTGGCCAGTGATCCGGTCCCTTACGGTTTCACCGGTTTTCATTACCGCCAGCAGATTGCCTTCGGCCAGACCGTCGCGCTGACCCTTGTTCAGCGTTACCACATCCAACTCGCCAATCTGCGTGACCCCACGCGGTACATCGATGATCAAACCGTTGATTTCGTGGCTCGGTGCGCTGGGCGTGAAGGTCGAGTTGATCGCGCGCTCTTCACCGCTGAACAAGCGATCGCCGAGGCGGACCTCCTGAGTCGTGCGCAGCAACTCCAGGGTGGCAACGTCACCTTCGATGGCCACGACATCGCCGCCGCCGATATCGTCGGCGTTGATCCCCAGAATTTCCTTGCTCTGCGGATCGGTGTAGACCTTGCCTTGGCGGAAGATACCGTACGCCGGTTGCGCCGGATCGAAATGGCCGCGGGCAAAGATGCGGTCACCCGCGCCGCTGAGCACCCGTTCGGAATCACCAGCGACGATGTAAGGCGCCTTGTCGAATTCCTCGGCCTTGTCGACGATGCGGTTGCTCAGCAGAAAGCTGTTGATCGACTTCAGAGCAATGCTGGGGATAGCCTCGGTCACCGGGCTGCTGCGAACCTGAGGCGACAGCTTTATGGTGGGAATCTCTTCCCGAAGCTGCCCTTGCCCGTACGCCCAACCTACCGAAGCCAGGAGCAGCAGGGCGAGTAGTGATTTCCTCATGCGGTGAATCCCTTTATTATGTGCATTCGCGTGAAACGCCAGAGCCGTCAGTGGCTCGCTCCCGGCTTGCTTGTCAACAAAAGGGAGCTACGTTTTACAACGGTAGCCTGCCTCTTCGGACCGCCAGGCCATCGACCCGACCTTACTTCACACGTGCACTTATCAAGCTTATGGCCATTTTAAACATCCTCGAATTCCCTGATCCGCGTCTGCGCACTATCGCCAAGCCAGTGGCCGTAGTGGACGACGAAGTGCGTCAGTTGGTCGACGACATGTTTGAAACAATGTATGAAGCGCCTGGCATCGGCCTCGCCGCTACCCAGGTCAACGTGCACAAACGTATCGTCGTGATGGACCTCTCCGAAGACCGCACCGAACCGCGAGTGTTCATCAACCCCGAGTTCGAACCCCTGACCGACGAGATGGAGCAATACCAGGAAGGCTGCCTTTCGGTACCCGGCTTCTATGAAAACGTCGATCGCCCGCAAAGGGTCAAGGTCAAGGCGCTGGACCGCGATGGCCAACCCTACGAACTGATCGCCGAAGGCCTGCTCGCGGTGTGCATCCAGCATGAATGCGACCACCTCAACGGCAAATTGTTCGTCGATTACCTGTCGACGCTCAAACGCGACCGCATCAAGAAGAAGCTGGAAAAACAGCATCGCCAAAACGCTTGATGCCCTCCTTCAAAGGCTTGCCGCGGCAAGCCTTTTTCTTTTCAAGATGCTTTGCAATAGAGAACACCCATGACTGAGCCACTGCGCATCGTCTTTGCCGGCACCCCCGAATTCGCCGCCGAACATCTCAAGGCCCTGCTCGACAGCCCTTACGAGATCGTTGCGGTCTACACCCAACCGGATCGTCCGGCCGGTCGCGGGCAAAAACTGATGCCGAGCCCGGTCAAGCAGCTTGCTCTGGAGAACAATATCCCGGTGCTGCAACCGCCCACTCTGCGCAACGAAGATGCTCAGGCTGAACTGGCTGCACTGAAGCCGGACTTGATGGTGGTGGTCGCCTACGGCCTGATCCTGCCGCAAGTGGTGCTGGATATTCCGCGCCTGGGTTGCATCAACAGCCACGCCTCACTGCTGCCACGCTGGCGTGGTGCGGCACCGATCCAGCGCGCCGTGGAGGCGGGCGACGCCGAAAGTGGCGTGACCGTGATGCGCATGGAAGCCGGCCTCGACACCGGGCCGATGTTGCTGAAAGTCGCCACGCCGATCAGCGCCGAAGATACCGGCGGCAGCCTGCACGATCGCCTGGCCGAAATGGGCCCGCCGGCTGTAGTCCAGGCGATTGCCGGCCTCGCCGACGGAACCCTGGAGGGCGAAGTGCAGGACGACAGCCTCGCTACCTATGCGCACAAATTGAACAAGGACGAAGCACGCATCGACTGGAGTCGCCCGGCGGTTGAGCTGGAGCGTCTGGTCCGTGCCTTCAACCCGTGGCCCATTACCCACAGCACCTTGAACGGCGAAGCCCTGAAAGTACTGGCCGCAAACCTCGCCGAAGGCAAAGGCGCCCCGGGTGAAATCCTCGGCGCCAGCAAGGACGGTCTTATCGTCGCGTGCGGCGAGCAGGCCTTGTGCCTGACCCGTCTGCAATTGCCCGGTGGCAAGGCGCTGAACTTCAGCGATCTGTTCAACAGCCGTCGCGAGAAATTCGCCACCGGCACTGTCCTCGGCCAAGTGGCGGACGCTCAATGAATCCGCGTCTGGCCGCCGCCAAGGCACTCGCTGCCGTCCTGAACGGAAAAGCCTCGCTCAACAGTTCGCTGCCTACGCAGTTGGACAAGGTCGAGGACCGTGATCGCGGCTTTACCCAGGACCTGGCGTTCGGCACCGCGCGCTGGCAGCCACGTTTGTCGGCGTTGGCGGCCAAGCTGCTGCAGAAGCCGTTCAAGGCTGCCGACGCCGATGTCGAGGCGCTGTTGCTGGTAGGTCTCTATCAGTTGCTCTACACCCGTGTCCCGGCCCATGCCGCCATTGGTGAAACCGTCGGTTGCGCCGACAAGCTGAAAAAACCCTGGGCCAAGGCGCTGCTCAACGCTGTGCTGCGTAATGCTCAGCGCGAAAGCGAAACGATTTTCGCCGAGTTGGAACGTGATCCGGTGGTGCGCACCGCTCACCCACGCTGGCTGCAGAAATCTTTGAAAGCGTTCTGGCCAGATCAATGGGAAGCCATTTGCGCGGCGAACAATGCGCATCCGCCTATGATCCTGCGGGTCAACCGTCGCCATCACACCCGTGATGCCTACCTCGGTTTGCTGACTGACGCGGGAATTGCCGCCACGCCGTGTGTCTACAGCCGCGACGGCATCGTGCTCGACGCCGCCGCCGATGTGCGCAGCCTGCCGGGTTTCGCCGAGGGCTGGATCAGCGTGCAGGACGAAGCCGCGCAACTGGCTGCCGATCTGCTCGACCTCGCGCCGGGCCAACGGGTGCTCGACGCTTGCTGTGCACCAGGTGGCAAGACCTGCCACATCCTCGAAGCCGAGCCAAAACTGGCCGGCGTCGTGGCGGTAGACCTGGAAGCCAAGCGGCTGGTGCGGGTGCGGGAAAACCTCGAACGCCTGAAACTGAGCGCCGAACTGATTGCCGCCGACGGCCGCGACACTCAGGCGTGGTGGGACGGCAAGCCGTTCCAACGCATCCTGCTGGACGCGCCATGTTCGGCCACCGGTGTGATTCGTCGTCACCCGGATATCAAACTGACCCGCCAACCCGACGACATCGTCGCGCTGGCGCTGCTGCAGGGCGAGTTGCTCGATGCCATGTGGAAAACCCTGGAGGTCGGCGGCATCCTGCTGTACGCCACCTGTTCCACGCTGCCGACCGAGAACACCGAGGTCATCGAAGCCTTCCTCGCCCGCACGCCGGGTGCCCGGGAACTGGACCTCGCCACGGCGGCTGGCATCAAGCAGCCCCATGGTCGCCAGTTGCTGGCCCAGGAAGGTGGCCACGATGGCTTCTACTACGCCAAGCTGATCAAGATCGCCGCCGCGCGCGGTTAAATGGATTCAATGGAGTGACTGGATGAAAATCATCATCCTCGGTGCAGGGCAAGTCGGCGGTTCGCTGGCGGAACACCTGGCCAGCGAAGCCAACGATATTACTGTGGTCGACACCGATGGCGAACGCCTGCGCGACCTTGGTGACCGCCTGGACATCCGCACGGTACAAGGTCGTGGCTCATTCCCGACCGTGTTGCGCCAGGCTGGAGCCGATGACGCCGACATGCTGGTCGCGGTGACCAACAGCGACGAAACCAACATGGTCGCCTGTCAGGTCGCCCATACCCTGTTCCACACCCCGACCAAGATCGCCCGGGTTCGCGAAGCCGCGTACCTGACCCGCGAAGAGCAGTTGTTCCAGAACGAAGCGATTCCGGTGGACGTGCTGATCAGCCCGGAACAAGTGGTCACCAACTACATCAAGCGCCTGATCCAGCACCCCGGTGCCTTGCAGGTGATCGACTTCGCCGAAGGCAAGGCGCAATTGGTGGCGGTGCGGGCGTACTACGGCGGGCCGCTGGTGGGCCAGCAACTGCGGCAGTTGCGTGAACACATGCCGAACGTGGAAACCCGCGTTGCGGCGATTTTCCGTCGTGACCGGCCGATCCTGCCCCAGGGCGACACGGTGATCGAAGCCGACGACGAAGTATTTTTTATCGCCGCCAAGGCGAACATTCGTGCGGTGATGAGCGAAATGCGCCGTCTCGACGAAACCTATAAACGCATCGTCATCGCCGGTGGCGGGCAGATTGGCGAGCGTCTGGCCGAGGCCATCGAAAGCCGTTATCAGGTGAAAATCATCGAGATGAACCCTGTACGCTGCCGTCATCTCTCCGACACACTGGACAGCACGGTGGTGTTGCAGGGCAGCGCTTCGGACCGCGACCTGCTGATGGAAGAGAACATCGCCGACGCTGACCTTTTCCTGGCCCTGACCAACGACGACGAAGCCAATATCATGTCGTCGCTGCTGGCCAAGCGCCTGGGCGCGAAGAAGGTGATGTCCATCATCAACAACCCGGCTTATGTCGATCTGATCCAGGGCGGCGACATCGACATCGCCATCAGCCCGCAACTGGCGACCATCGGCACATTGCTGGCCCACGTGCGCCGGGGCGACATCGTCAGCGTGCATTCACTGCGCCGGGGTGCGGCGGAGGCCATCGAGGCGATTGCCCATGGCGATGCGAAATCGAGCAAGGTGATCGGCAAGGCCATCGAGAACATTGGCCTGCCGCCGGGCACCACCATCGGTGCGATTATCCGCGACGAAGAGGTGATCATCGCCCACGACGACACCGTGATCGAAGCGGGGGACCATGTGATTCTGTTCCTTGTGGATAAAAAACATATTCGCGATGTAGAGAAGTTGTTCCATGTGGGGCTGAGCTTCTTCTGATCCGGGGCCTGCCTTTGCAGGAGCGAGCCCTGCTCGCGATGGTCGTCAACGATAATGCTGGAAACCAGACACCCCGCGTCGCTTTCAGGTTCATCGCGAGCAAGCTCGCCCCTACAGTAAATCAACCCCTGACATGCCTCAGGCAAGGAATCCACCGATGATCGAATCCCTGGAAAAAATGCTCGCCAAGGGTGTGGATAACTCATTGCTACGCTTCGGTCTGGGCAAGGGCTATCTGGATCTGGGGGAAAACGCCAAGGCGGCGGAGCATTTCCAGCGCTGCGTCGAATTCGATCCGAAGTATTCGGCGGCGTGGAAACTACTGGGCAAGGCCCATCTGGCACTGGCGGACGTTACGGCCGCGCGCCAAGCCTGGGAGCAAGGCCTGGAAGCCGCTCGCGCCCATGGCGACAAGCAGGCCGAGAAGGAAATGACGGTGTTCCTGAAGAAGCTCGAGCGTCAGGCGCACTGACTCAGAGATAACGCAAACCGATGCCCTCGGCGTCCACCTGCACCACTTCCATGCGCACCCGCGGCGCGCCTGTGGGTAAGCCCTGCACCTGACCGTAAACCACCGCGCCTTTGGGCAGAGTCGACAGTTTCGGATGCTTGACGTAGACGCCGGTGGTCGACAGGTTGCGCGTCTGGCCCAGGCAATCGCCGATGCTTTCGTGGCTGATCTTGATGCGAAATGATTTGCGGTGTTCGGACATCTTTTTGCGCCCTTGATGAACGGTTGTGGATACGTGCAGGAGCGAGCTTGCTCGCGATGGATGCCAGGGTGCCGCGTTCAACCTGGCAGCCCACATCATCGTTAACGTCCATCGCGAGCAAGCTCGCTCCTACAGGTTATCCACAGAGCGTGCCAAGTCAGTCAGTACCAACGCTCTTCACCCGGTGGGCGCTTCTTGAAGCGCTTCATGCTCCACATGTACTGGCTCGGGTACGCCCGCACATAGCGCTCGACCACTTGGCTCATGGCCGCACAGGATTCTGCCGTATCGGTGCTGTACATGGCCTCTGGCGCGGCTTCAAGGATCACTTTATAGCCCGAACCGTCCGGCAGGCGCAGGGCGTGCAGGAATACGCCAACTGCTTTGCCGCCAGCCAGCATGTTCGGTACGAACTTGCTGGTCAGTGCCTGAGTGGCGAAGAACGGCACGAAGATCCCAGCGGATTCGGACGGTTCCGGGTCAGCGGGAATGCCCACTGCACCACCTTTGCGCACTTCCTTGATGACACTGAGGATGCCTTCCTTGGTGGAAGCGGCGACCTTGTTACCCAATTGCACCCGCTGCTTTTGCAGCAACTCATCCACTGCCTTCAATTTCGGCGGGCGGTAGAAAATGATCGGTTTGCACTGGCTGCAATAGAAGTGATTGAGCACCTCCCAGTTGCCCAGGTGGCTGGTGATGCCGACCACGCCTTTGCCGGAGGCAAGGGCGTCCTTCAATACGTCGAGGCCTTCGACTTCGCGCACCAGGTCGATGGAGCGCTGGGCCGGCCAGATCCAGGCGCAGGCACTCTCGGTCAGGGACTTGCCGATGTCTTTCAGGCTCTGGCCCACCAGGCGTTCACGCTCGGCGGGGTCCATGTCCGGAAAGCACTTGGACAGATTGATCCGTACCACGTCGCGGGAACGGTTCGGGGTTTTCCACATAACCCAGCCAATCGCCGAGCCCACGGCCTGCACGGCCCACCACGGAAGCAGGGCAAACAGCCGCAGAGCGCCTACCAGCAAGGCGCCTTTAAACTTATCCACAGGTCACTCCTGATCTTGTGCTGTGCGCGAGGCGGCCATTCTAACCGCCGTTCGCCAGCTGCGCGTAGCGGTCGCAATCGCGGGTGTGATCCATGACCATGCCCGAGGCCTGCATCAGCGCGTAGCAGATGGTCGGCCCGACGAACGTGAAACCGGCCTTTTTCAAGCCTTTGCTCATTTCCACGGCAGTCGGCGTCACGGCCGGGACTTCGCTGCGATCCTTGAAATGATTGATCACAGGCGTGCCGCCGACGAATGACCATAGAAACGCCACCGGATCCTCCAGCGCCAGCCAGGCCTGGGCATTGCGCCGGGCCGCGTTGAGCTTGAGTCGGTTGCGGATGATGCCGGGATCGAGCATCAGCTCGTCGATTTCGGCATCGCTCATCTGCGCCACGCGCTGCACGTCGAAGCCGAACAAAACTTCGCGATAACGCTCGCGCTTGCGCAGCACGGTGATCCAGGAAAGCCCGGCCTGGAACCCTTCGAGCAAAAGCAACTCGAACAATCCCTGCGCATCCCGTAGCGGCGTGCCCCACTCCTGATCGTGATAAGCCATGTACAGCGGATCTTCGGAACACCAAAAGCAGCGTGGCATAAGGCTCCAGGGGGCGTGCGCAGCAATGAATCGGGTATACTCCCGCTCTTTAAATCGCAGCCCAAGAAACAGGTGAATTTCGTGAGCCAGCCTACGCCAGCCGTGCGTACCTTCCAAGACTTGATCCTCGCCCTCCAGCAATACTGGGCCGAGCAAGGTTGTGTGGTACTTCAGCCCTACGATATGGAAGTAGGCGCCGGCACTTTCCACACCGCAACATTCCTGCGCGCCATCGGCCCGGAAACCTGGAACGCCGCCTACGTGCAGCCAAGCCGCCGTCCGACTGACGGCCGTTACGGTGAAAACCCGAACCGTCTGCAGCACTACTACCAGTTCCAGGTGGTCCTGAAGCCGAACCCGGACAACTTCCAGGAACTGTACCTGGGCTCTCTCAAGCACGTTGGCCTGGACCCGCTGGTCCACGACATTCGCTTCGTCGAAGACAACTGGGAATCGCCGACCCTCGGCGCCTGGGGTCTGGGCTGGGAAGTCTGGCTCAACGGCATGGAAGTGACCCAGTTCACCTACTTCCAGCAAGCGGGCGGCATCGAGTGCTACCCGGTGACCGGCGAGATCACCTACGGTCTCGAACGTCTGGCCATGTACCTGCAAGGCGTGGACTCGGTCTACGACCTGGTGTGGGCTGACGGTCCGTTCGGCAAAGTGACCTACGGCGACGTGTTCCACCAGAACGAAGTGGAGCAGTCCACTTACAACTTCGAACACGCCAATGTCGACAAGCTGTTCGAACTGTTCGATTTCTACGAAAGCGAAGCCAAGCGCCTGATCGAACTCGACCAGCCGCTGCCGTTGCCGAGCTACGAAATGGTGTTGAAGGCTTCCCACACCTTCAACCTGCTGGATGCGCGCCGGGCGATCTCGGTGACCGCGCGTCAGCAATACATCCTGCGTGTACGCACCCTGGCGCGTTCCGTTGCGCAAGCCTACCTGCTGGCTCGCGCCAAGCTGGGCTTCCCGATGGCGACCCCGGACCTGCGTGATGAAGTACTGGCCAAGCTGGAGGCTGCACAATGAGTGCTCTGGATTTTCTGGTTGAACTGGGCACTGAAGAACTGCCACCCAAAGCCCTGAACACCCTGGCCGAGGCGTTCCTCGCCGGTATCGACAAGGGCCTGCAAGCTGCCGGCCTGAACTACGAGAGCAAAACCGTTTATGCCGCTCCGCGCCGCCTGGCCGTGCTGATCACCGCACTGGCCACCCAGCAGCCGGATCGCAGCATCAACCTCGACGGCCCGCCGCGTCAGGCCGCGTTCGATGCTGAAGGCAACCCGACCCAGGCAGCATTGGGCTTCGCCAAGAAGTGCGGCGTCGAGCTGAGCGAAATCGATCAGAGCGGCCCGAAACTGCGCTACAGCCAGAGCATCGCCGGCAAGGCGACTGCGAGCCTGCTGCCGACCATCGTCGAAGATTCGCTGAACGACCTGCCGATCCCGAAACGCATGCGTTGGGGCGCGCGCAAGGAAGAATTCGTTCGTCCGACCCAGTGGCTGGTGATGCTGCTCGGTGACCAGGTCATCGACTGCACCATCCTCGCCCAGAAGGCCGGCCGCGATTCCCGTGGCCACCGCTTCCATCACCCGGAAAACGTGCGCATCGGTTCGCCGTCCAGCTACCTGGCCGACCTGCGTGCCGCCTACGTTTTGGCCGACGCCAACGAGCGTCGCGAGATCATCAGCAAGCGCACCGAAGAGCTGGCCACCCGTCAGGAAGGCACGGCAATCGTTCCTCCAGCGCTGCTCGATGAAGTGACCGCGCTGGTCGAATGGCCGGTGCCGCTGGTGTGCTCGTTCGAGGAGCGCTTCCTCGACGTGCCGCAGGAAGCCCTGATCACCACCATGCAGGACAACCAGAAGTACTTCTGCCTGCTGGACGCCGACGGCAAGTTGCTGCCACGTTTCATTACCGTGGCCAACATCGAGAGCAAGGACCCACAGCAGATCATCGCCGGTAACGAGAAAGTGGTTCGCCCACGCCTGACCGACGCAGAGTTCTTCTTCAAGCAAGACAAGAAGCAAAAGCTCGAAGACTTCAACCTGCGCCTGCAAAACGTGGTGTTCCAGGAAAAACTCGGCAGCGTCTACGACAAGGCCGAACGCGTATCCAGGCTGGCCGCGTTCATCGCTCCACACATTGGTGGTAACGCTCAATGGGCGGCGCGTGCCGGCCTGCTGTCCAAGTGTGATCTGGCGACCGAGATGGTCGGTGAGTTCCCGGAGATGCAAGGTGTCGCCGGTTACTACTACGCCCTCAACGATGGCGAGCCGGAAGATGTCGCGCTGGCGCTGAATGAGCAATACATGCCGCGCGGTGCCGGCGCTGAACTGCCGACCACCCTGACCGGTGCGGCCGTGGCGATCGCCGACAAGCTCGACACCCTGGTCGGGATCTTCGGTGTCGGCATGCTGCCCACCGGTAGCAAAGACCCGTATGCTCTGCGCCGTGCCGCGCTCGGCGTGCTGCGGATCCTGATCGACAAGAAGCTCGACCTCGACCTGACCGACGCCGTGGCCTTCGCCGTCAACTCGTTCGGCAGCAAGGTCAAGGCTGCCGGCCTGGCTGATTCGGTGCTGGAGTTCATCTTCGACCGTCTGCGTGCCCGTTACGAAGACGAAGGCGTGGATGTTGCCACCTACCTGTCGGTACGTGCCCTGAAACCGGGTTCGGCCCTGGATTTCGATCAGCGCGTACAAGCGGTGGAAGCGTTCCGCAAATTGCCGGAAGCCGCTGCACTGGCCGCGGTGAACAAGCGCGTATCGAACCTGCTGAGCAAACTCGAAGGCAGCATGCCGACCACCGTCGAAGCCAAGTACTTCGACAACGCCGCCGAGTTCTCCCTGTACTCGGCGATCCAGCAAGCGGATCAAGCGGTGCAGCCAATGGCTGCGACCCGTCAGTACAGCGAATCGCTGGCGCGTCTGGCCGCCTTGCGCGAGCCGGTGGATGCGTTCTTCGAAGCCGTGATGGTCAATGCGGAGGACGCAAAGGTCCGCGCCAACCGTTATGCGTTGCTGGCACGTCTGCGTGGGTTGTTCCTCGGCGTCGCCGACATTTCGCTGCTGGGTTGAGGGACTGCTGTTGAAACTGCTGATTCTCGATCGGGACGGAGTGATCAATTACGACTCCGACGCTTACATCAAGTCGGTGGAGGAGTGGATTCCACTCCCCGGATCGATCGAAGCCATCGCGCAGTTGAGCAAGGCTGGCTGGACGGTAGCCGTCGCTACCAACCAGTCGGGCATCGCTCGCGGCTATTACGACCTTGCCACCCTCAATGCCATGCACGAGCGCTTGCGCGCGTTGGTGGCGGAGCAGGGTGGTGAAGTCGGCCTGATCGTCTACTGCCCGCATGGGCCGGACGAAGGCTGCGATTGCCGCAAGCCGAAACCCGGGATGTTGAAAACCATCGCCGCTCATTACAACGTGTCGCTGACCGATCTCTGGTTCGTCGGCGACAGCCTTGGTGACCTGGAAGCCGCCAAAGCCGTCGATTCACAGCCAGTTTTGGTAAAGACCGGGAAAGGCGAAAAGACTTTGGGCAAGACCCTTCCGGTTGGCACATTGATTTTTGACGATCTGGCGGCGATTGCCGCAGAACTTATCCACAATTAGAGTGCTTCTGAAATTCCTGATAAAGGACCCATCAGGAGTGCGCTTTATACAGGCGGGCAATTCCCGCAACGGTAAACGTCACCATGTCGATATTGCAGGCCATCAGAACCTTCCTCTTTTACCTGCTGCTGGGCACCAGCTCATTGCTGTGGTGCAGCCTGAGTTTTTTTATCGCGCCGTTTCTGCCCTTCAAGGCACGTTATCGCTTCATCAACGTGTATTGGTGCCGTTGTGCCCTGTGGCTGAGCAAAGTGTTCCTTGGTATTCGCTACGAAGTGAAGGGTGCCGAGAACGTACCTGAACGGCCGTGCGTGATTCAATCGAACCATCAGAGTACCTGGGAGACGTTTTTTCTCTCCGCCTACTTCTCACCGCTGAGCCAGGTGCTCAAACGTGAGTTGCTCTATGTGCCGTTCTTCGGTTGGGCCATGGCCATGCTGCGACCGATCGCCATCGATCGCGACAACCCGAAAGCAGCACTCAAGCATGTGGCTCAAAAAGGTGATGAGTTGCTCAAGGACAATGTCTGGGTGCTGATCTTCCCCGAAGGCACGCGCGTTCCTTTCGGCACCGTCGGAAAGTTCTCGCGCGGTGGCAGTGCCTTGGCGGTCAACGCCGAATTGCCGGTGCTGCCGATTGCGCACAACGCAGGCAAGTTCTGGCCGAAAACCGGTTGGGCGAAGAAGCAGGGCGTCATCACTGTGATCATTGGCGAGCCTATGTATGCCGCAGGCACCGGACCACGAGCCATTGCTGAATTGAACGACCGGGTCCAGGCGTGGAACGAGCAGATGCAACGGGAAATGGGCTCACTGCCACCGGCTCCACAAGCGCCGGTTTCAAACGATCAGGTGGTTGTCTGAGATTCTGTGGATAACCTGTGTACCGTTTCATTGAAAAGCGTCGTTTCTTGTACGTAACATTATGATTTTTTTACATATTTCTTAGAATGATAAAAACCATAAAAACGTGCATAAGTTTTTTTTGGACGTAAAAAAACCGGCGGATATAGCCGGTTTTTTTATACCCATCCACAACGGCTTTGACCATCGATAATCCCAACCCCACGCCATCGATACCTTGGGCGGAAGAAAAGCGTCGGTATTGGCTGAACAGTTCGATCTTCAGTTGCGCGATGGGCAGCGCCTGGTCGCGGGATTACCTGTACGAACGATTCTGGCCCCATGAAGAAGTGTCCTCGTCCCGGCCGCTCGATACTCACGTCTATCGCCTGCGCAACAAGCTTGGGCTGACGGCGGATCGCGGTTGGCAGTTGCTGACGATTTATGGGTATCGGTTGGAGAGTGTGGCACCGGCGAGCGAGTAAAACGCAGGCAAAAAAAGGCCAATGCAAATGCATTGGCCTTTTCGTTGATGTCGACCGGGATCAGAAGTCCAGGTTGGACACCGCCAGGGCATTGCTTTCGATGAAGTCACGACGTGGTTCGACCGCATCACCCATCAGGGTGTTGAAGATCTGGTCCGCGCCAATGGCGTCTTCGATAGTCACTTTCAGCATGCGACGCACGCTTGGGTCCATGGTGGTTTCCCACAGCTGGTCCGGGTTCATCTCGCCCAGACCTTTGTATCGCTGAATGGTGTGGCGTTTGGTGCTTTCGGCCATCAGCCAGTCCAGGGCTTCCTTGAACTCGGTGACCGACTTACGGCGTTCGCCACGCTGGATGTACGCGCCATCGTCGAGCAGGGTGCTCAGTTGAGCGCCCAGGGAAACGACGGTCTTGTAGTCGTTGCTGCCGAAGAAGTCGCGGTTGAAGGTGACGTAGTTCGACAGGCCGTGGGAGATCAGTTCAACCTCTGGCAGCCACACGCCACGCTCACGGTCTTCACGCAGGCTCGCCTTGTAGACCAGACCCGACTTCTCGACAGTACGCAGACGCACTTCGTACTGGGCCAGCCAGTCCTGCATCGCTGCATGATCGGACAACTGATCCATGCTGACAGCCGGCAGGTAGATGAAGTGCTCAGTCAGTTCCTGTGGGTACAGGCGCGACAGACGCTTGAGGGTCTTCATCACCAGACGGAAGTCATTCACCAGACGCTCGAGGGCTTCACCGGAGATACCCGGTGCCTCCTCGTTCAGGTGCAGGCTCGCATCTTCCAGGGCCGACTGCGTCATGTACTCTTCCATGGCGTCGTCGTCTTTGATGTATTGCTCTTGCTTGCCTTTCTTCACTTTGTACAGCGGCGGCTGAGCGATGTAGATGTAGCCACGCTCGATCAGCTCCGGCAGCTGACGGAAGAAGAAGGTCAGCAGCAGGGTACGGATGTGCGAACCGTCGACGTCAGCATCGGTCATGATGATGATGTTGTGATAGCGCAACTTGTCGATGTTGTACTCTTCGCGACCGATGCCGCAGCCCAGCGCAGTGATCAAGGTGCCCACTTCCTGGGAAGAGATCATCTTGTCGAAGCGTGCCTTCTCGACGTTCAGGATTTTACCCTTGAGGGGTAGAATCGCCTGGGTCTTGCGGTTACGCCCCTGCTTGGCAGAGCCGCCCGCGGAGTCACCTTCCACGAGGTACAGTTCGGACAGGGCAGGGTCCTTTTCCTGGCAGTCGGCCAGTTTGCCCGGCAGGCCTGCGATGTCCAGCGCACCTTTGCGGCGGGTCATCTCACGGGCTTTACGTGCCGCTTCACGGGCACGGGCCGCGTCGATCATCTTGCCGACGACCAGCTTGGCTTCGTTCGGGTTTTCCAGCAGGAAGTCGGAGAAGTACTTGCCCATTTCCTGTTCGACCGCGGTCTTCACTTCGGAAGACACCAACTTGTCTTTGGTCTGGGAGCTGAACTTCGGATCCGGCACTTTTACCGAAATGATCGCGGTCAGGCCTTCACGGGCATCGTCACCGGTAGTGGCGACTTTGTGCTTCTTCGCCAGGCCTTCTGCTTCGATGTAGGTGTTCAGGTTACGCGTCAGTGCGGAACGGAAACCCACCAAGTGAGTACCGCCGTCGCGCTGTGGAATGTTGTTGGTGAAGCACAACAGGTTCTCGTTGAAGCTGTCGTTCCACTGCAGGGCAATTTCCACGCCGATGCCGTCTTCACGCTGGACGTTGAAGTGGAACACCTGGTTGACCGGGGTCTTGTTGGTGTTCAGATATTCAACGAACGCACGCAGGCCGCCTTCGTATTTGAACAGTTCTTCCTTGCCGCTGCGCTCGTCCTTGAGGACGATACCGACACCGGAGTTGAGGAAGGACAGTTCACGAATCCGCTTGGCCAGGATGTCCCAGCTGAAGTGGATGTTCTTGAAGGTTTCGCTGGAAGCCTTGAAGTGGATCTGTGTACCGGTGG
Source organism: Pseudomonas sp. BF-R-30 (assembly GCF_019956175.1). Lineage (NCBI taxonomy): Bacteria > Pseudomonadati > Pseudomonadota > Gammaproteobacteria > Pseudomonadales > Pseudomonadaceae > Pseudomonas > Pseudomonas sp. BF-R-30. The sequence continues at coordinate 97,920 of NZ_JAHBDE010000076.1, forward strand.
TTTCGCTGTCGCCAACGATTTTCATCGGCTCTTGCGGAACACCGTGGACGTAAGTCTGTTCCCAGATCTTGCCGCTACGGCGAACGGTCAGGACGAGCTCTTCCGACAGGGCGTTAACTACCGACACACCCACACCGTGCAGACCGCCGGAAACCTTGTAGGAGTTGTCGTCGAATTTACCGCCGGCGTGCAGCACGGTCATGATGACCTCGGCTGCCGAAACGCCTTCTTCTTTGTGTACGTCTACCGGGATGCCACGGCCGTTGTCGCGAACGGTGATGGACTCATCCGGGTGGATGATGATGCTGATGTCGTCGCAGTAGCCGGCGAGCGCTTCGTCGATCGAGTTGTCGACCACCTCGAACACCATGTGGTGCAGACCGCTGCCATCGTCGGTGTCGCCAATATACATACCGGGACGTTTGCGTACGGCATCCAGGCCTTTCAGCACTTTAATGCTCGTTGAGTCGTACGTATTTTCTTCGCTCAATGCCTTCACTCCCGATGGTCGTGGGTCTGGGTGATACGGCCCTGTTCCACGTGGAACAGAGCGACTGGCGTTTCCGTCTGCCAGCCTTCCCTCAATAATTCGTGATCTACACAGGTGATAAATACCTGGCAGCGTAAGTCTTCCAACAAGCGGCAAAGGGCGCGACGGTGGTGCTCGTCCAGTTCGGACGGCAAGTCATCCACCAGATAAATACACTGACCGCGTCGAGCCTGGCTGACCAAGTGCCCTTGGGCAATCCGTAATGCGCAAACCACCAACTTCTGCTGGCCTCGGGACAAGATGTCCGCGGCGTTGTGCGCGCCCAGTCTGAGCCGCAAATCAGCGCGTTGTGGTCCGGCCTGGGTATGTCCCATTTGCTGGTCCCGTTGAAGAGACCCGGCGAGCACAGCACTCAGTTCACGGTCCTTGTCCCAGCCGCGGTAATAGCTGAGCGTCAAGCCTTCAAGCTCAACCAGTTCGCTCAAGGTTTGTTCAAAGACTGGTTTCAAGGCTTTGATATAAGCGCGGCGGTATTCATCGATTTCAGCGCTGGCCTGGCACAGTTCCCTGTCCCAAACCGCTTGCGAAACGGCGTCAAGTGTACCATGCCGCAGCCAAGAGTTTCTCTGGCGCAGGGCCTTCTGCAAGCGCTGCCAGGTTGACATGAAGCGCGGTTCCACGTGGAACACACCCCAGTCGAGAAACTGTCGGCGAATCTTCGGCGCGCCTTCCAACAATCGAAAGCTATCCGGATTGATCAGTTGCAGTGGCAAGATCTCGGCCAGTTGCGCGGCGCTGCGAGCATTCTGCCCATCGATACGGATCTGGAATTCCCCTTGGCGATCCCGTGAGATGCCCAAGGCGCTATGCCCACCCTCCGCCAGCTCAACCTGGCCAAAAACCGTACAGGCAAGCTGTTCGTATTGAATGACCGGCAACAGACGGGTGCTGCGAAACGAACGGGCAAGCCCCAGCAGATGGATGGCTTCCAGAACACTGGTTTTGCCGCTGCCGTTGGCGCCGTAAAGAATATTGATGCGGGGGGAGGGAGAGAAGGTCACCGGGTGCAGATTGCGCACCGCGGTGACCGAGACGCGACTTAAGGACATCTAGCTTCTGCTGAACATGATTACAGACGCATCGGCATGACAACGTAGGCCGAGTCGTCGTTATCCGATTCCTGCACCAGCGCGCTGCTGTTGGAGTCGGACAGGATCAGACGAACCTGCTCCGTGGTCATCACGCCCAGTACGTCGAGCAGGTAGCTCACGTTGAAGCCGATTTCCAGAGAGCCGCCGTTGTATTCAACGCCCACTTCTTCTTCCGCTTCTTCCTGCTCCGGGTTGTTCGCCTGGATCTTCAGCTGACCGCTGGCCAGTTGCAGACGGATACCACGGTACTTCTCGTTGGACAGAATGGCGGTACGGCTGAACGCTTCGCGCAGAGCCTGACGATCACCAAGAACCAGCTTGTCGCCGCCTTTAGGCAGAACTCGCTCGTAGTCCGGGAATTTTCCATCAACCAGCTTCGAGGTGAAGGTGAACTCACCGGTGGTGGCGCGGATGTGATGCTGACCCAGCACGATGCTGACATTGCCGTCCGGCTCGGTGAGCAGGCGAGCCAGTTCGAGGATACCTTTGCGCGGCACGATGACCTGGTGACGATCCGGCTGGCCGATGTCGGCCTGCATCGAGCACATGGCCAGACGGTGACCGTCGGTGGCTACGGCGCGGATGACGCCAGCAGAGACTTCCAGCAGCATGCCGTTGAGGTAGTAACGCACGTCCTGCTGGGCCATGGCGAAGCTGGTGCGTTCGATCAGACGACGCAGCTTGCTTTGCTCCAGGCTGCAGGTCAGCGAACCCGGGCCTTCTTCCACGGTAGGGAAGTCGTTGGCCGGCAGTGTCGACAGGGTGAAGCGGCTACGGCCAGCCTTGACCACAAGCTTCTGCTCGTCGACCTTGATGTCGATCAGCGCATCGTTCGGCAGGCTTTTGCAGATGTCCATCAGCTTGCGCGCCGGCACGGTGATGGAACCCGGATCCGCCGGCTCTTCGAGTTGAACACGACCGACCAGCTCGACTTCCAGGTCGGTACCGGTCAGCGACAATTGCTGGCCTTCGACAACCAGCAGCACGTTGGAAAGTACCGGCAAGGTCTGTCGGCGTTCGACGACGCCTGCGACCAGTTGCAGGGGTTTCAACAGGGCTTCGCGTTGAATGGTGAAATGCATGGTCTAGTCCCTTGCCTTAATTAGCTGCGCTGGTGTTCATCAAGTGGTCAGTGTACGCAGCAGGTTCTTGTAGTCCTCGCGGATGTCCGCGTCGGATTCCTTAAGTTCGTTGATCTTGCGGCACGCGTGCAAGACCGTCGTATGGTCGCGGCCGCCAAACACATCGCCGATTTCCGGCAGGCTGTGGTTGGTCAGTTCCTTGGACAACGCCATGGCGACCTGACGCGGACGAGCGACCGAACGCGAACGGCGTTTGGACAGCAAGTCGGAGATCTTGATCTTGTAGTACTCGGCGACAGTGCGCTGAATGTTATCCACAGAGACCAGTTTATCCTGCAACGCCAACAAGTCCTTAAGGGATTCGCGAATCAGCTCGATGGTGATATCGCGGCCCATGAAGTGCGAGTGGGCGATCACGCGCTTGAGCGCGCCTTCCAGCTCACGGACGTTGGAGCGAATACGTTGGGCAATGAAGAACGCGGCGTCGTGAGGCAACTCGACTTTGGCCTGATCGGCCTTCTTCATCAGGATCGCCACGCGGGTTTCCAGCTCCGGCGGCTCGACCGCTACGGTCAGGCCCCAGCCAAAACGGGATTTGAGGCGTTCTTCAAGGCCTTCGATTTCCTTCGGGTAGCGGTCACTGGTGAGAATGACCTGCTGCCCACCTTCGAGCAAGGCGTTGAAGGTGTGGAAAAACTCTTCCTGGGAACGCTCCTTGCGGGCGAAGAACTGAATGTCATCGATCAGCAACGCATCCACCGAACGGTAGAAGCGTTTGAACTCGTTGATCGCGTTCAGTTGCAGGGCCTTGACCATGTCCGCCACGAAACGCTCGGAATGCAGGTACACCACCTTGGCATTCGGGTTCTTCTTTAATAGATGGTTACCCACAGCGTGCATCAAGTGGGTTTTACCCAGGCCGACGCCACCATAAAGGAAGAGTGGGTTGTAACCGTGCTTGGGGTTGTCTGCCACCTGCCAGGCAGCGGCGCGCGCCAGCTGGTTGGATTTACCTTCAACGAAATTCTCGAAGGTAAAGGTGCGGTTCAGGTAACTGGTGTGCTTGAGCGCACCTTCGACCTGCACGGTACGTTGCTCGGCGCGCACAGGTGCCTGTTGCGAACTGGCTCCGGCCATCGGGTCGAAGCTGTCACGGGAAGGTTCTTCCTCGGAGACTTCAGCCACTTTTTGCGTCGCACGCTTGGTCGACACGGCGGCAGGTGTCGGCGGCGGACTGACGGGTGCTTGAGCAGCCTGGGCCTGGGAAGCCGCAGCAGCCAGGGGAGCGTTTGGCGCGGCACGGGGTGCCGAACTGCGTTTGCTGCCTATTAATAAGGAAAGCGCAGGCGCCATGCCATTGCCGTGCTCATCGAGCAATTCGAGAACACGCCCCAGGTACTTTTCGTTGACCCAGTCCAGAACAAAACGATTGGGTGCATACACACGCAACTCGTCGCCTTCGGCTTCGACCTGTAGTGGACGGATCCAAGTGTTGAATTGTTGGGCAGGCAGCTCATCGCGCAGAAGCTCCACGCACTGCTGCCAAAGTTCCACTGACACGGATATCCCCTAAGTTGAAAGCCGGTGAGGCAAAAACAAGCGGCCATTGTAGCGACCAGACGCCGACTTATCCACACGAAGGTGGTTCATCGACCAAGAAGAATCACCGTTTCATAAGCAAAAAAGGCGACCAGTGGTCTGTGCATAAGCTCTGTGGATAACCAGGGTTAAGGTCATTGCACAAGTGGGGGCGAAACTCGGTGGACAACCGGCCTGTGGATAAAGCGGTCTTTCACACACAGGTTATCCGACAGCGCAGCACAGGCTGAACACTGTTTTCCACCGTAGTTGTCATTCTCTGTACAGCAGGTAAAACAAGGGCTGAATCGAGTTATCCACAGAAGGTGACGAGCCTAGCTTTTATAAGCTTTACAGAAAAGCTTTAAATACTTTCCTTTCTTATTTTTATATCTACGCAAGGTGCAAGTGCTGAAAAACCTCTGGAGATCTATTTATAAGGAAACGTTGGTTGGAAATTGACCTGAAGGCTTGCTTTCTCTAGAATCCCCGGTCTCTTAAAACGGGGGCCATTCCGGCCCGTTGTGGACGAACCAGGTAACACGACAATGAAACGTACTTTCCAACCAAGCACTATCAAACGCGCTCGTACCCACGGTTTCCGTGCTCGCATGGCTACCAAGAACGGTCGTGCCGTCCTGTCGCGTCGTCGCGCCAAAGGTCGTGCGCGTCTGGCAGTTTGATAATCCGGCACTGGAGGTGAGTCAGGACTTCAGTCGGGAAAAGCGTCTGCTTACCCCCCGGCAATTCAAGGCAGTCTTTGACTCCCCTACCGGCAAGGTTCCGGGGAAAAATCTCCTGCTCCTTGCGCGCAACAACGATCTTGATCACCCCCGTCTCGGGTTGGTAATCGGGAAAAAGAGCGTAAAGCTCTCCGTCGAGCGCAATCGCCTCAAACGTCTGATGCGCGAATCGTTTCGCCTGAACCAGGATTCCCTGGTCGGCTGGGACATTGTTATCGTCGCGCGCAAAGGTTTGGGCGACGTAGAAAACCCCGAATTGATTCAGCATTTCGGCAAACTCTGGAAACGACTGGCTCGCAGTTCGCCAGTACCAGCAGTCAAAACCGAAACTGTAGGGGTAGACAGTCCAGATGCGTAAACTGGCACTCGTTCCGATCCAGTTTTATCGCTATGCCATTAGTCCCCTGATGGCCAGTCACTGTCGTTTCTACCCCAGTTGTTCCTGCTACGCGTTAGAAGCCATCGAAAATCATGGCCTTCTTCGCGGTGGCTGGCTGACCTTTCGTCGTTTAGGTCGCTGTCATCCGTGGAATCCCGGTGGTTATGACCCGGTTCCACCTATCCCTACCTCCCGTTCTTCTTCGATGGCCGAGTAATCATGGATATCAAACGCACGATCCTGATCGTCGCCCTGGCAATCGTGTCCTACGTTATGGTTCTTAAATGGAACCAGGACTATGGCCAGGCTGCCCTGCCGACTCAGAATGTTGCCACCAATACGACTGCATCGGGCCTGCCGGATACGGCATCTGGCTCCAACGCTTCTGCCAGTGACGACATTCCACGTGCTGCAAGCGACACCAGTGCACCTGCCGAAACGCCGGTGGCTGTGAGCAAGGACCTCATCCAGATCAAAACGGATGTACTGGACCTGGCTGTCGACCCACAAGGTGGCGATGTTGCCCAGTTGACCCTGCCGCTGTATCCGCGTCGTCAGGATCACCCGGAAATTCCGTTCCAGCTGTTCGATAACGGCGGCGAACGTACTTATCTGGCGCAAAGCGGTCTGATCGGCACCAACGGTCCGGATGCAAATCCGGCCGGTCGTCCGGTTTATTCCTCGGAGAAGAAGATTTATCAGCTGGCTGACGGTCAGGACCAATTGGTCGTGGACCTGAAGTTCAGCAAAGACGGCGTCAACTACATCAAGCGTTTCACCCTGAAACGCGGCCTGTATGACGTAACCGTTTCCTACCTGGTCGACAACCAGAGCGCCCAGCCCTGGAATGGTGCGATGTTCGCCCAGTTGAAGCGCGACGCCAGCGCCGATCCTTCATCGACTACGGCTACCGGCACCGCGACTTACCTGGGCGCTGCCCTGTGGACAAGTTCCGAGCCGTACAAGAAAGTGTCCATGAAGGACATGGACAAGGCGCCGCTGAAAGAAACCGTCACTGGCGGTTGGGTTGCCTGGTTGCAGCACTACTTCGTGACCGCATGGATTCCGGCCAAGGGCGAAAACAACGTCGTCCAGACCCGTAAAGACAGCAAAGGCAACTACATCATCGGCTACACCGGCCCATCGATGAGTGTTGCGCCGGGTGCCAAGGCCGAGACCAGCGCTGTTCTGTACGCCGGTCCGAAAAGCCAGGCTGTGCTGAAAGAGTTGTCCCCAGGTCTGGAACTGACGGTCGACTACGGCATTCTGTGGTTCATCGCCCAACCGATCTTCTGGTTGCTGCAACACATCCACGCCATTGTGGGTAACTGGGGCTGGTCGATCATCTTCCTGACCATGCTGATCAAAGGGATCTTCTTCCCGCTGTCGGCTGCCAGCTACAAATCCATGGCGCGCATGCGTGCAGTAGCACCGAAACTGGCCGCGCTGAAAGAGCAACATGGCGATGACCGGCAGAAAATGTCGCAAGCCATGATGGAACTGTACAAGAAAGAGAAGATCAATCCGCTGGGTGGTTGCTTGCCAATCCTCGTGCAGATGCCGGTTTTCCTCTCGCTGTACTGGGTTCTGCTGGAAAGCGTTGAAATGCGCCAAGCGCCGTTCATGCTGTGGATTACTGACCTGTCGATCAAGGATCCGTTCTTCATTCTGCCGATCATCATGGGCGCAACCATGTTCATCCAGCAGCAGTTGAACCCGACTCCTCCGGATCCGATGCAGGCCAAGGTGATGAAGCTGATGCCAATCATCTTCACCTTCTTCTTCCTGTGGTTCCCGGCCGGTCTGGTGCTGTACTGGGTTGTAAACAACGTGCTGTCCATCGCACAACAGTGGTACATCACGCGTAAAATCGAAGCGGCCGCTAAAGCAGCTGCCTGATTTACACTGTGGATAACCACTCAAAACGCCCCCTAGTGGGGCGTTTTGCTATCTGTCACTTTTGTCTGGATACCGGTTTATGAGCGTTCCTCGCGAAACCATCGCAGCCGTCGCCACCGCTCAAGGTCGCGGCGGTGTAGGCATCGTGCGTATTTCCGGGCCGTTGGCCAGCGTTGCGGCCAAGGCCTTCAGCGGTCGCGAGCTCAAGCCGCGATTTGCCCACTACGGTCCGTTTTTCAGTGAAAACGACGAGGTGCTGGACCAGGGCATTGCCTTGTATTTCCCCGGCCCGAACTCGTTCACAGGCGAAGATGTGCTGGAGCTGCAAGGCCATGGCGGTCCGATTGTTCTGGATATGTTGCTCAAGCGCTGCCTGGAACTGGGTTGCCGCCTAGCCCGGCCGGGGGAATTCAGTGAGCGCGCCTTCCTCAACGACAAACTGGACCTCGCCCAGGCCGAAGCCATTGCCGACCTGATTGAAGCCAGTTCTGCCCAGGCTGCGCGAAACGCGTTGCGCTCCCTGCAGGGTGCTTTTTCGTCACGTGTGCATAACCTCACCGAGCAACTGATCGGCCTGCGAATCTATGTAGAAGCGGCCATCGATTTCCCGGAAGAGGAAATCGACTTCCTCGCCGATGGCCACGTCCTGAGCATGCTCGACAAAGTGCGCGACGAGTTATCCACCGTCATGCGCGAAGCCGGGCAGGGTGCCTTGCTGCGTGACGGTATGACCGTGGTCATTGCCGGTCGTCCGAATGCTGGTAAATCCAGCCTGCTCAATGCCCTGGCCGGGCGTGAAGCAGCAATCGTGACCGAGATTGCCGGCACCACCCGTGACGTGCTTCGCGAACATATCCACATCGATGGCATGCCGCTGCACGTCGTGGATACCGCCGGTCTGCGCGATACCGATGATCATGTGGAAAAAATCGGCGTCGAGCGTGCCTTGAAAGCTATCGGCGAAGCCGATCGGGTACTGTTGGTGGTTGATGCCACTGCTCCGGAAGCCCTCGATCCTTTCGCACTCTGGCCGGAGTTTCTCGAAATCCGTCCCGATCCCGCGAAAGTCACCCTGATCCGCAACAAAGCCGATCTTACGGGCGAAGCCATTGCGCTGGAGGTCAGCCAGGACGGCCATGTCACCATCAGCCTGAGCGCCAGGTCGGGTGGTGTCGGGCTGGAGCTGCTGCGTGATCACCTCAAGGCCTGCATGGGCTATGAACAAACGTCCGAAAGCAGCTTCAGCGCTCGCCGGCGACACCTTGAGGCGCTACGTCATGCCAGTGCGGCCCTCGAGCATGGCCGTGCCCAATTGACCCTGGCCGGTGCTGGTGAGTTGTTGGCCGAGGATTTGCGCCAGGCTCAGCAGTCGCTGGGTGAAATCACCGGTGCTTTCAGTTCCGATGACCTGCTGGGGCGGATTTTTTCCAGCTTCTGTATCGGTAAGTAGCCCTCCTGTTATTCACAGACAGGCCATTCGTGCCTGTCTGTTCTCTCCTTTTCTGAAAAAAACTTCCAGTGCCGAGCGGACTTCGTCTGCTTGAGCGGAATTCCTGCACCCGAATTTCGAGCGAACGGCACTTTTCTGTGGATTAAGCCCTGTGAATAACCGCGGCTAAGGTCAGTTGATAACAGGGCTCGAAAACTGGACATAACCGCCTCTGTGGATAACCATCCCTTTCATCCACAGGCTTAAACCGGTTATCCAAGGGCCTCATTGGCACATGAACACAGGGTTTTGAATCTCTGTACACATTGAAAATAAAGGGCTATAGCAATCTATCCACAGAAAGGTAGGTGCATAGAAATAAACATAAAAACAAAGATTTAATAAATTTCTTTCTTTTTAATTTCTATAACTCCGACTTTTCCACAGCTGGTTAAATTTTGTGCAAAGGGTTCTTTAGGAAGGGCGAAGTCCCTATACTTGTCGACCAGGTCCAAAAACCTGAGCTCAAACTATTCCTGAATTACCTACTTAAGCAGGCACGAGGTGCGTGGTGGATTTCCCTTCCCGTTTTGAAGTGATCGTCATCGGCGGCGGTCATGCCGGTACCGAGGCAGCACTGGCCTCAGCACGTATGGGGGTTAAAACCCTATTGCTGACGCATAACGTGGAAACCCTCGGTGCCATGAGTTGCAATCCGGCCATTGGCGGGATCGGCAAAAGCCACCTGGTCAAGGAAATCGACGCCCTTGGCGGCGCGATGGCCATGGCTACCGATAAAGGCGGTATCCAGTTTCGCGTGTTGAACAGCCGCAAAGGCCCGGCCGTGCGAGCAACCCGCGCGCAGGCAGACCGGGTTCTGTACAAGGCAGCTGTCCGCGAAATCCTGGAGAACCAGCCGAACCTGTGGATATTTCAACAGGCCGCTGACGATCTGATCGTCGAGCAGGAACAAGTCCGTGGTGTTGTCACCCAAATGGGCCTGCGTTTCTTCGCTGATTCCGTGGTGTTGACCACCGGTACGTTCCTCGGTGGACTTATCCACATCGGTTTGCAGAATTTTTCCGGCGGTCGCGCCGGTGATCCGCCATCGATCGCGCTGGCTCACCGTCTGCGTGAACTGCCATTGCGCGTGGGTCGTTTGAAAACCGGTACTCCGCCACGTATCGACGGTCGGTCTGTGGATTTCTCGGTGATGTCCGAGCAACCGGGTGATACGCCGATCCCGGTGATGTCGTTCATGGGGTCAAAAGAGCAGCATCCGAAGCAAGTCAGCTGCTGGATTACCCACACGAATGCGCGCACCCACGAAATCATTGCCGCGAACCTCGACCGTTCGCCGATGTATTCCGCTGCCGGTGAGATCGAAGGGATCGGCCCGCGTTATTGCCCGTCGATCGAAGACAAGATCCATCGCTTCGCCGACAAGGAAAGCCATCAGGTGTTTATCGAACCGGAAGGTTTGACCACCCATGAGCTGTATCCGAACGGTATATCCACAAGCTTGCCGTTCGACGTGCAATTGCAGATCGTGCAATCGATCCGCGGCATGGAAAACGCGCACATCGTGCGTCCGGGCTACGCGATCGAGTACGACTACTTCGATCCACGTGATTTGAAATACAGCCTGGAAACCAAAGTCATCGGCGGCTTGTTCTTCGCCGGGCAAATCAACGGCACAACCGGTTACGAAGAAGCCGGTGCCCAGGGTTTGCTCGCCGGGACCAACGCTGCACTGCGTGCGCAAGGCAAAGAGGCCTGGTGCCCGCGTCGCGACGAGGCCTATATCGGCGTGTTGGTCGACGACCTGATAACCCTCGGTACCCAAGAGCCGTACCGGATGTTCACCTCACGTGCCGAATATCGCTTGATCCTGCGCGAAGACAACGCCGACCTGCGCTTGACCGAAAAAGGTCGCGAACTGGGTCTGGTGGATGACGTGCGCTGGGCGGCTTTCTGCAAAAAACGCGAAAGCATCGAACTGGAAGAGCAGCGCCTGAAAAGTACCTGGGTACGCCCTGGTACCGAACAGGGCGATGCCATTGCCGAAAAATTCGGCACGCCACTGACTCACGAATACAACCTGCTCAACCTCTTGAGCCGTCCGGAAATCGACTACGCTGGTCTCATCGCCGTGACCGGTGGGGGCGCGGAAGATCCACAGGTTGCCGAGCAGGTCGAGATCAAGACCAAATACGCCGGCTACATTGATCGTCAACAGGATGAAATCGCCCGCCTGCGAGCCAGCGAAGACACCAAATTGCCTGTGGATATCGATTACACGAATATTTCCGGTCTCTCCAAGGAGATCCAGAGCAAGCTCGGCACGACCCGTCCAGAAACCTTGGGCCAGGCCTCGCGCATACCGGGCGTTACGCCGGCAGCCATTTCGCTGTTGATGATTCATTTGAAAAAACGCGGCGCGGGCCGTCAGTTGGAGCAAAGCGCTTGAGTTCGTTGGTCACCTCGCAACACGCAGAAGAGTTATCCACAGGTGCTCGCCAGCTCGGTGTCACGCTGACAGAAACCCAGCACGCGCAGCTGCTGGGTTATCTGGCCCTGTTGATAAAATGGAACAAGGCTTACAACCTGACCGCGGTACGCGATCCGGACGAGATGGTCTCCCGCCACTTGCTCGATAGTTTGAGCGTGATGTCGTTCGTCGAAAACGGCCGGTGGCTGGACGTCGGCAGCGGCGGTGGTATGCCTGGCATTCCGCTGGCGATCCTGTTTCCCGAGTCCCAGGTGACCTGCCTGGACAGCAACGGCAAGAAAACCCGCTTCCTGACCCAGGTCAAACTCGAACTAAAACTGGATAACCTGCAAGTTATCCACAGTCGCGTCGAAGCCTTCCAGCCTGTACAGCCCTTCAACGGAATCATTTCCCGGGCGTTCAGCAGCATGGAGAACTTCAGCAACTGGACGCGCCACCTCGGCGATAGCGAAACACGCTGGCTGGCAATGAAGGGCGTTCATCCGGCCGATGAGCTGGTAGCATTGCCGGCAGACTTCCACCTCGATAGCGAACACGCCCTGGCCGTACCTGGTTGCCAAGGCCAACGCCATCTGCTGATACTGCGCCGCACGGCATGATTGGGAACACAAGCAAGAATGGCTAAGGTATTCGCGATTGCGAACCAAAAGGGTGGCGTGGGCAAAACCACCACCTGCATCAACCTCGCAGCATCCCTGGTCGCGACCAAGCGCCGGGTGCTGTTGATCGATCTTGATCCACAGGGCAACGCCACCATGGGTAGCGGTGTGGATAAACATGGCCTGGAAAACTCGGTCTACGACCTGCTGATCGGAGAATGTGATCTGGCCCAGGCCATGCACTTCTCCGAACACGGTGGCTACCAGCTGTTGCCGGCCAACCGCGATCTCACCGCGGCCGAAGTGGTGCTGCTGGAAATGCAGATGAAGGAAAGCCGTCTGCGCAGCGCGCTGGCGCCGATCCGGGAAAACTACGATTACATCCTGATCGACTGCCCGCCGTCGCTGTCGATGCTGACCTTGAACGCACTGGTTGCCGCTGACGGGGTCATTATCCCCATGCAGTGCGAGTACTTCGCACTCGAAGGCTTGAGCGACCTTGTGGATAACATCAAGCGTATCTCTGAACTGCTGAACCCGAACCTCAAGGTCGAAGGCCTGCTGCGTACGATGTACGACCCACGCCTGAGCCTGATGAACGATGTCTCGGCGCAGCTCAAGGAACACTTCGGCGAGCAGCTCTACGACACCGTCATACCGCGCAATATCCGTCTGGCCGAAGCGCCAAGCTACGGCATGCCGGCGCTGGCGTACGACAAAGCTTCGCGAGGCGCCGTTGCCTACCTGGCATTGGCGGGCGAAATGGTTCGTCGTCAACGCAAAAACTCACGCATCGCCGCTGCTCAGGCAACTTAAGGAATCCCCATGGCCGTCAAGAAACGAGGTCTCGGACGTGGACTGGATGCTCTGTTGAGTGGTCCGACTGTCAGCTCGCTGGAAGAACAAGCGGCGCAAGCCGATCAGCGTGAGCTGCAACATCTCCCCCTGGATCTGCTCCAGCGCGGCAAGTACCAGCCGCGTCGTGACATGGATCCGCAGGCGCTCGAAGAGCTGGCGCAATCGATCAAGGCCCAGGGCGTCATGCAGCCCATCGTGGTTCGCCCGATCGGCAGCGGCCGCTTTGAAATCATTGCCGGCGAACGCCGCTGGCGCGCCAGCCAGCAAGCCGGGCAGGAAACCATCCCGGCAATGGTTCGCGATGTACCCGATGAAACCGCGATCGCCATCGCGCTGATCGAGAACATTCAGCGCGAAGACCTGAACCCGATTGAAGAAGCGGTGGCCCTGCAGCGGTTGCAGCAGGAGTTCCAGCTGACCCAGCAACAGGTGGCCGAGGCTGTGGGCAAGTCCCGGGTGACAGTGGCCAACCTGTTGCGCCTGATTTCCTTGCCGGAAGTCATCAAGACCATGTTGTCCCACGGCGACCTGGAAATGGGTCATGCCCGTGCTTTGCTCGGTTTGCCGGAAATTCAACAGGTTGAAGGGGCGCGACATGTTGTCGCACGCGGGCTGACCGTGCGCCAAACCGAGGCACTGGTTCGCCAGTGGTTGAGTGGTAAACCGGAGCCTGTGGAAGCGGCAAAACCGGACCCGGATATTGCCCGTCTCGAACAGCGTCTGGCCGAGCGCCTAGGCTCTGCGGTGCAGATCCGCCACGGTAAGAAGGGTAAAGGACAGTTGGTGATTGGCTACAACTCACTGGATGAGCTTCAAGGCGTACTTGCACATATCCGCTGAAACATTTCCTCATGTAGCGCGCAGTCGGAAATCACTACCTGACAGTTGAATAGGGGCAGAACCGCCCCTATACTCTGCGCGCATTTTGTCGGCACAAATTATGCCAAGTTATTGAATTTCGGCAGCCGACCATTGGGGAGTAAAAGTGATGGAAACCCGCACGCCAAACCGCCTGCCCTTCCATCGCCTGGCAGTTTTTCCGGTGTTAATGGCTCAATTTGTCGTGTTGCTGATCGCCGCTTTGGCGCTCTGGTACCGATATGGAGTCGTTGCCGGGTACTCGGGACTCTGCGGAGGCCTGATAGCCTTGCTACCCAATATTTATTTCGCTCACAGGGCATTTCGGTTTTCCGGCGCCCGAGCAGCCCAGTCCATCGTCCGGTCTTTTTATGCCGGCGAGGCAGGCAAACTGATTTTGACGGCAGTGCTGTTTGCACTGGTGTTTGCAGGTGTGAAGCCACTGGCGCCGATTGCAGTATTCGGTGCCTTCGTGCTGACTCAGTCGGTCAGCTGGTTCGCTCCCCTGCTGATGAGAACAAGACTTTCGAGACCTTAGGGCGTTTGAGGCAACCATGGCAGAAACAACCGCTTCGGGCTATATCCAGCACCACTTGCAGAACCTGACCTTCGGTCAGCACCCTACCGGCGGCTGGGGCTTTGCCCACACCGCAGCAGAAGCCAAAGAAATGGGCTTCTGGGCTTTCCACGTCGATACTCTCGGCTGGTCGGTCGCATTGGGTCTGATCTTCGTTCTTCTTTTCCGCATGGCGGCCAAGAAAGCGACTTCCGGTCAGCCTGGTGCTTTGCAGAACTTCGTTGAAGTATTGGTCGAATTCGTCGATGGCAGCGTGAAAGACAGCTTCCATGGCCGTAGCCCGGTGATTGCACCGCTGGCACTGACCATCTTCGTCTGGGTGTTCCTGATGAACGCCGTCGACCTGGTACCGGTCGACTGGATTCCTCAGCTGGCCATCCTGATCTCCGGCGATGCCCACATCCCGTTCCGCGCCGTGTCGACCACCGACCCGAACGCGACTCTGGCCATGGCCTTCACGGTGTTCGCGCTGATCATTTTCTACAGCATCAAGATCAAGGGCCTCGGCGGCTTCATCGGCGAGCTGACCCTGCACCCGTTCGGCAGCAAGAACATCTTCGTTCAGGCCCTGCTGATTCCGGTGAACTTCCTGCTGGAATTCGTGACCCTGATCGCCAAGCCGATCTCCCTGGCTCTGCGTCTGTTCGGCAACATGTACGCCGGCGAGCTGGTCTTCATTCTGATTGCTGTGATGTTCGGCAGCGGTCTGCTCTGGCTTAGTGGCCTGGGCGTTGTTCTGCAGTGGGCGTGGGCTGTGTTCCACATCCTGATCATCACCCTGCAGGCGTTCATCTTCATGATGTTGACCATCGTCTACCTGTCGATGGCGCACGAAGAAAACCATTAAGGCCAGTCTCGACTAGTCTGATGTCCTTCCCGGTAAAACGGGAAGGTGCTCCTTACGGGGCATCTGAAACGATTTGTTTTACCGCTTTAATCTAAAAAACCTAAACCATACGACGTAAAAGTCGGGAGGAAAGATGGAAACTGTAGTTGGTCTAACCGCTATCGCTGTTGCACTGTTGATCGGCCTGGGCGCACTGGGTACCGCAATTGGTTTCGGCCTGCTGGGCGGCAAGTTCCTGGAAGGCGCAGCGCGTCAGCCAGAAATGGTTCCAATGCTGCAAGTTAAAATGTTCATCGTTGCCGGTCTGCTCGACGCCGTAACCATGATCGGTGTTGGTATCGCTCTGTTCTTCACCTTTGCGAACCCGTTCGTTGGTCAAATCGCTGGCTAATTACTCGGATCTTCCGGGTAATTTGGTGTGATGGACAACGTAACTGCGAGGTGTTGGCGTGAACATTAATGCGACCCTGATTGGCCAGTCCGTTGCGTTCCTGATTTTTGTACTGTTCTGCATGAAGTTCGTATGGCCTCCGGTCATTGCGGCACTGCACGAACGTCAAAAGAAGATCGCTGATGGTCTGGACGCTGCCAGCCGTGCAGCTCGCGACCTGGAGTTGGCCCAAGAAAAAGCGGGTCACCAACTGCGCGAAGCGAAAGCTCAGGCAGCTGAAATCATCGAGCAAGCCAAGAAACGCGGTAACCAGATTGTCGAAGAGGCTGTTGAAAAGGCCCGTGTCGACGCTGACCGTGTGAAGGTTCAGGCTCAGGCCGAGATCGAACAGGAACTGAACAGTGTCAAAGACGCGCTGCGTGCCCAAGTGGGCTTGCTGGCAGTCGGCGGCGCCGAGAAGATCCTGGGTGCCACAATCGATCAAAACGCGCACGCAGAGCTGGTTAACCAACTGGCTGCTGAAATCTAAGCGAGGGCGATCATGGCAGAACTGACCACGTTGGCCCGACCTTACGCTAAGGCGGCCTTCGAGCACGCTCAGGCCCACCAGCAACTGGCCAATTGGTCAGCCATGCTCGGCCTGGCTGCAGCGGTGTCGGAAGACGACACCATGCAGCGCGTGCTCAAGGCCCCGCGACTGACGAGCGCAGAAAAGGCCGCCACGTTTATTGACGTGTGCGGCGACAAGTTTGATGCCAAGGCACAGAACTTCATCCACGTCGTTGCCGAAAACGACCGTCTCCCGCTGTTGCCGGAGATCGCCGCTCTGTTCGACCTGTACAAGGCCGAACAAGAGAAGTCGGTAGACGTTGAAGTCACCAGTGCTTTCGCATTGAACCAAGAACAGCAAGACAAACTCGCCAAGGTTCTCAGTGCACGACTCAACCGGGAAGTGCGCCTGCAAGTTGCGGAGGACGCTGCCCTTATTGGTGGTGTCGTCATCCGCGCCGGCGACCTGGTTATCGATGGCTCGATTCGCGGCAAAATCGCGAAACTTGCCGAAGCATTGAAATCTTGAGTTTGAAGGGGCAGCAGAGCAATGCAGCAACTCAATCCTTCCGAAATAAGTGAAATTATCAAGGGCCGCATCGACAAGCTCGATGTGACCTCCCAAGCCCGTAACGAAGGCACTGTCGTCAGCGTATCTGACGGTATCGTGCGGATTCACGGTCTGGCCGACGTAATGTACGGCGAGATGATCGAGTTTCCGGGCGGCGTCTTCGGTATGGCCCTCAACCTGGAGCAAGACTCCGTAGGTGCCGTTGTATTGGGCGCATACCAGTCTCTGGCTGAAGGCATGAGCGCCAAGTGCACTGGCCGCATCCTGGAAGTTCCGGTTGGTAAGGAACTGCTGGGTCGCGTAGTCGACGCACTGGGTAACCCTGTTGACGGCAAAGGTCCACTGGGCAACACCGAGACCGACGCGGTCGAGAAAGTTGCTCCAGGCGTGATCTGGCGTAAGTCGGTAGACCAGCCTGTACAGACTGGCTACAAGGCTGTCGATGCCATGATCCCTGTCGGCCGTGGCCAGCGTGAGCTGATCATCGGTGACCGTCAGATCGGTAAAACCGCTCTGGCGATCGACGCGATCATCAACCAGAAGAACAGCGGCATTTTCTGCGTCTACGTAGCAATCGGTCAGAAACAATCGACCATCGCCAACGTGGTTCGCAAGCTGGAAGAAAACGGCGCCCTGGCCAACACGATCATCGTGGCTGCCAGTGCTTCGGAATCTCCTGCGCTGCAATTCCTGGCACCGTACTCCGGTTGCACCATGGGTGAATTCTTCCGCGACCGCGGTGAAGACGCGCTGATCGTTTATGACGATCTGTCCAAGCAAGCAGTGGCTTACCGCCAGATTTCCCTGCTGCTGCGCCGTCCACCAGGCCGTGAAGCTTACCCAGGCGACGTGTTCTATCTCCACTCCCGTCTGCTGGAGCGCGCATCCCGCGTTTCGGAAGAATACGTAGAGAAGTTCACCAACGGCGCAGTGACCGGCAAAACCGGTTCCCTGACCGCACTGCCGATCATCGAAACCCAGGCTGGCGACGTTTCCGCGTTCGTTCCGACCAACGTGATTTCCATCACCGACGGTCAGATCTTCCTGGAATCGGCCATGTTCAACTCGGGCATCCGTCCTGCAGTGAACGCCGGTGTTTCGGTATCCCGTGTGGGTGGTGCCGCTCAGACCAAGATCATCAAGAAGCTGTCCGGTGGTATCCGTACCGCTCTGGCTCAGTACCGTGAACTGGCGGCATTCGCCCAGTTCGCTTCTGACCTGGACGAAGCGACCCGTAAGCAACTTGAGCATGGTCAGCGCGTTACCGAGCTGATGAAGCAGAAGCAATACGCACCAATGTCGATCGCTGACATGGCGCTGTCGCTGTATGCCGCTGAGCGTGGGTTCCTGACTGACGTTGAAATCGCCAAGATCGGCAGCTTCGAGCAAGCGCTGATTGCTTTCTTCAACCGCGATCACGCCGATTTGATGGCGAAGATCAACGTGAAAGGTGACTTCAATGACGAAATCGACGCTGGCATGAAAGCCGGTATCGAGAAGTTCAAGGCCACCCAAACCTGGTAAGCCGCAGCGGGAGCCGCAAGGCTCCCGCTTGCTAACCTGATAGGTGTTACATGGCAGGCGCAAAAGAGATTCGCAGTAAGATTGCGAGCATCAAAAGCACGCAAAAGATTACCAGCGCCATGGAAAAAGTGGCGGTCAGCAAAATGCGCAAGGCACAAATGCGCATGGCTGCTAGCCGTCCTTATGCGGAGCGTATCCGCCAGGTAATTGGGCATCTGGCCAACGCCAACCCGGAATACCGCCACCCGTTCATGATCGACCGCGAAATCAAGCGTGTTGGTTATGTCGTAGTGAGCAGTGACCGTGGTCTGTGCGGCGGCTTGAACACCAACCTGTTCAAGGCCCTGGTCAAGGACATGGCGGTAAACCGCGAAAACGGCGTCGAGATCGATCTGTGTGTCGTTGGTAGCAAGGGTGCGGCCTTTTTCCGCAACTTCGGCGGTAACGTCGTTGCAGCTATCAGCCACCTGGGTGAAGAGCCGTCGATCAATGATCTGATCGGCAGCGTCAAGGTGATGCTGGATGCCTACCTGGACGGCCGTATTGACCGCCTGTCCGTGGTGTCCAACAAGTTCATCAACACCATGACGCAACAGCCTACCGTGGAGCAGTTGATTCCATTGGTGGCAACCCCGGATCAAGACCTCAAGCACCACTGGGACTATCTCTACGAACCGGATGCCAAGGAGCTGCTCGACGGCTTGATGGTCCGTTACGTGGAGTCGCAGGTCTACCAGGCGGTGGTCGAGAACAACGCGGCTGAACAAGCTGCGCGGATGATCGCGATGAAGAACGCTACCGACAACGCCGGTGATTTGATCAGCGATTTGCAGCTGGTCTACAACAAGGCGCGTCAGGCTGCGATCACCCAAGAGATCTCGGAAATCGTCGGCGGCGCTGCCGCGGTTTAACGGTTCAAATATTCAGAGGATCCAGCTATGAGTAGCGGACGTATCGTTCAAATCATCGGCGCCGTTATCGACGTGGAATTTCCACGCGACAGCGTACCGAGCATCTACAACGCGCTGACAGTACAAAGCGCGGCCGGGACCACTCTGGAAGTTCAGCAGCAGCTGGGCGACGGCGTGGTTCGTACCATTGCGATGGGTTCCACCGAAGGCCTGAAGCGCGGTCTGGAAGTTACCGACTCTGGCGCAGCCATCTCCGTACCGGTCGGTAAAGCGACTCTGGGCCGGATCATGGACGTTCTGGGCAACCCGATCGACGAAGCTGGCCCTATCGCCACTGAAGAGCGTTGGGGCATTCACCGTCCAGCGCCTTCGTTCGCTGAACAAGCAGGCGGCAACGACCTGCTGGAAACCGGCATCAAGGTTATCGACCTGGTTTGCCCGTTCGCCAAAGGCGGTAAAGTCGGTCTGTTCGGTGGTGCCGGTGTAGGCAAAACCGTAAACATGATGGAACTGATCCGTAACATCGCCATCGAGCACAGCGGTTATTCCGTGTTCGCCGGTGTGGGTGAGCGTACTCGTGAGGGTAACGACTTCTACCACGAGATGAAGGACTCCAACGTTCTGGACAAAGTGGCACTGGTTTACGGTCAGATGAACGAGCCGCCGGGTAACCGTCTGCGCGTAGCACTGACCGGCCTGACCATGGCCGAGAAGTTCCGTGACGAAGGTAACGACGTTCTGCTGTTCGTCGACAACATCTACCGTTACACCCTGGCCGGTACTGAAGTATCCGCACTGCTGGGCCGTATGCCTTCGGCAGTAGGTTACCAGCCGACCCTGGCTGAAGAGATGGGCGTTCTGCAAGAACGTATCACTTCGACCAAGGAAGGTTCGATCACTTCGATCCAAGCGGTATACGTACCTGCGGATGACTTGACCGACCCGTCGCCAGCGACCACCTTCGCCCACTTGGACGCTACCGTCGTTCTGTCCCGTGACATCGCTTCCCTGGGTATCTACCCAGCGGTCGATCCACTCGACTCGACTTCGCGCCAGCTGGACCCGAACGTAATCGGCCAGGACCACTACGACACCGCTCGCGGCGTTCAGTACGTTCTGCAGCGTTACAAAGAACTGAAGGACATCATTGCGATCCTGGGTATGGACGAGCTGTCGGAAGCCGACAAGCAGTTGGTAAACCGTGCTCGTAAGATCCAGCGCTTCTTGTCGCAGCCGTTCTTCGTGGCTGAAGTCTTCACCGGTGCATCGGGTAAATACGTTTCCCTGAAAGACACCATTGCTGGCTTCAAAGGCATCCTCAACGGTGACTACGACCACCTGCCAGAACAAGCGTTCTACATGGTTGGCGGCATCGAAGAAGCGATCGAGAAAGCCAAGAAACTGTAATCCCGGCGCCCGGCAACGGGCGCTAATTTAGGTTGAGGCAATCAGATGGCTATGACAGTCCATTGCGATATCGTCAGCGCGGAAGGAGAAATCTTTTCCGGTCTGGTCGAGATGGTGATTGCGCACGGTGCACTGGGTGATCTTGGTATCGCTCTGGGTCACGCGCCGCTGATCACTAATCTGAAGCCAGGTCCGATCCGCCTGGTCAAGCAGGGCGGGGAAGAGGAGGTGTATTACATCTCCGGTGGTTTCCTCGAGGTTCAGCCGAACATGGTCAAGGTTCTTGCCGACACCGTGCAACGTGCTGCCGACCTGGATGAAGCCTCTGCTCAGGAAGCCGTTAAGGCAGCCGAGAAGGCCTTGCATGAACGTGGCGCAGAATTCGATTACGGTTCTGCTGCCGCACGTCTGGCCGAGGCTGCAGCTCAGCTGCGCACCGTCCAGCAGATCCGCAAGAAGTTCGGCCACTAAGGCTGCACTTGTTGTGTGATTGATTAAAAAGGGTAGCCTCGGCTACCCTTTTTTCTTTTCCGATTTTTACAACCCGGTCGCAGCCGCTGACCACCCAGGATTGGTAGCCAGTCATGTCTCTTGAAATCGTTATTCTCGCTGCTGGCCAAGGCACGCGTATGCGTTCTGCTTTGCCGAAAGTTTTGCACCCGATTGCTGGCAACTCCATGCTCGGCCATGTTATCCACAGTGCCCGGCAACTTGATCCACAGCGCATTCACGTCGTGATCGGTCATGGTGCCGATGCGGTGCGCGAACGCCTGGCGGCGGATGACCTGAACTTCGTCCTGCAGGATAAACAGTTGGGTACCGGCCACGCCGTTGCTCAAGCCGTGCCGTTCATTCAGGCCGACACCGTGCTGGTGCTCTACGGCGATGTGCCGTTGATCGAGGTCGACACCCTGCAGCGCCTGCTCAAGAAGGTGGGGCCGCAGCAGTTGGGCTTGCTGACCGTCGAACTGGATGACCCGACCGGTTACGGCCGCATCGTTCGTGATGACGCAGGTAAAGTGACGGCCATCGTCGAACAGAAAGATGCCAACGAAGCCGAACGCAAGATCACCGAAGGCAATACCGGCATTCTGGCGCTGCCTTTTGCCCGTCTCGGCGACTGGATGAGCCGACTTTCCAATAACAACGCCCAGGGCGAGTACTACCTGACCGATATCATTGCCATGGCCGTGAGCGATGGTCTGGTGGTGGCCACCGAGCATCCGCACGACGCCATGGAAGTGCAGGGCGCCAATGACCGCAAGCAGCTTTCCGAACTTGAACGGCATTATCAATTGCGCGCCGGTCGTCGCTTGATGGCTCAAGGCGTGACGCTGCGCGACCCGGCACGATTCGATGTGCGCGGAGACGTAACCGTAGGCCGCGATGTGCTGATCGACATCAACGTGATCCTCGAAGGCAAGGTGGTCATTGAAGACGACGTGGTGATCGGCCCGAACTGTGTGATCAAGGACAGCACCCTGCGCAAAGGCGTGGTCATCAAGGCCAACAGCCATATCGAAGGTGCCATTCTGGGTGAAAGCAGCGATGCCGGCCCGTTTGCGCGTCTGCGTCCAGGTACCGTGCTGGAAGCCCGGGCGCATGTGGGTAACTTCGTCGAGTTGAAAAACGCTCACCTGGGCGAAGGTGCCAAGGCCGGTCACCTGACTTACCTGGGCGATGCCGAAGTCGGGGCGCGCACCAACATTGGGGCCGGCACCATCACCTGCAACTACGACGGCGCCAACAAGTGGAAAACCGTGTTGGGCGAAGATGTGTTCATTGGTTCCAACAACTCGTTGGTAGCGCCTGTGGATATCCTGGCCGGTGCGACCACGGCGGCCGGTTCGACCATTACTTCGACTGTGGATAAATCCCAGTTGGCGATTGGGCGTGCTCGTCAGAAGAACATCGACGGCTGGAAGCGGCCGGAGAAGATCAAGAAGGGCTGAGTTATCCACAACTCCCTTGTAGGAGCGAGCTTGCTCGCGATGAATTCGAGAGCGGCGCATTTTTCCAGAAAGAATGCATCATCGTTCACGTCCATCGCGAGCAAGCTCGCTCCTACAGGTTATCCACAGCTCTTTTTATCGCATGGTGCTTGACGAAGTTTCGCTGATAGGTTTTGATTGCTTCCGTTATCTTTCGAAACGAAACTTACCAGCTTATGTCGAAGCGCAACACACCTCAGCGCCGTCACAACATCCTCGCCTTGCTCAATGAGCAGGGCGAAGTCAGTGTGGATGAGTTGGCCAAGCGTTTCGAAACGTCGGAAGTTACGATTCGCAAGGATCTGGCGGCGCTTGAAAGCAATGGCCTGTTGCTGCGTCGTTACGGTGGGGCGATCACCATGCCTCAGGAACTGGTCGCCGATCTTGGTCAGCCGGTTTCCAAGTACAAGCAAGCCATCGCCCGTGCCGCCGTCGCGCGGATTCGCGAGCATGCTCGGATCATTATCGACAGTGGCAGTACCACCGCCTCCATGATCCCGGAACTCGGACAGCAACCCGGCCTGGTGGTGATGACCAACTCGCTGCATGTCGCCAATGCCCTGAGCGAACTTGAGCACGAACCGGTGCTGTTGATGACCGGTGGTACCTGGGATCCGCATTCCGAGTCCTTTCAGGGGCAGGTTGCCGAGCAGGTACTACGCTCCTACGATTTCGACCAGCTGTTTATCGGCGCCGATGGCATCGATCTGGTTCGCGGTACAACCACCTTCAACGAACTGCTCGGGCTGAGCCGGGTCATGGCCGAAGTCGCCCGCGAAGTGGTCGTGATGGTGGAGGCCGACAAGATCGGTCGCAAGATTCCAAACCTGGAGCTGCCCTGGAGCAGCGTCCATACCCTTATTACCGATGAACGCCTGCCACTTGAGGCTCGCGATCAGATTCAGGCCCGCGGCATCACATTGATTTGCGCGGCTGTCAGTCAGGAGAAATAGCATGTGTGGAATTGTCGGCGCAGTCGCAGAACGTAACATCACCGCCATCCTCGTCGAAGGCTTGAAGCGTCTGGAATACCGCGGGTATGACAGTGCCGGCGTTGCGGTCTACACCAACGACGAAAAACTCGAGCGCCTGCGTCGTCCGGGCAAGGTCAGTGAGCTGGAGCAGGCGTTGGCCGCCGAGCCGCTGCTCGGGCGTCTGGGCATTGCCCACACCCGCTGGGCTACTCACGGTGCGCCGTGCGAGCGCAATGCCCACCCGCATTTTTCCGGCGACCTGGCGGTGGTGCATAACGGCATCATCGAAAACCACGAAGCCCTGCGTGAACAACTCAAGGCCCTGGGTTATGTGTTCACCTCGGACACCGACACCGAAGTCATCGCTCACCTGCTGAACCACAAGCTCAAGGATCTGAGCGACCTGACCGTGGCCCTCAAGGCAACTGTCAAAGAGTTGCACGGTGCTTACGGCCTGGCAGTGATCAGCGCTCAGCAACCGGATCGCCTGGTTGCAGCCCGCAGCGGCAGCCCGCTGGTGATCGGCCTGGGCCTGGGGGAAAACTTCCTGGCGTCCGACCAGTTGGCTCTGCGTCAGGTCACCGACCGTTTCATGTACCTGGAAGAAGGCGATATCGCCGAAATCCGCCGCGACAGCGTGCAGATCTGGGACGTTGACGG
Source organism: Pseudomonas sp. BF-R-30 (assembly GCF_019956175.1). Classification (NCBI taxonomy): domain Bacteria; kingdom Pseudomonadati; phylum Pseudomonadota; class Gammaproteobacteria; order Pseudomonadales; family Pseudomonadaceae; genus Pseudomonas; species Pseudomonas sp. BF-R-30. The sequence goes on from NZ_JAHBDE010000076.1 coordinate 121,900, forward strand.
CAAGGCTGTCGAGCGCGAAGCCGTGCAGTATCGCGACGGCGCCGAAGCCGCTGAAAAGGGCGAGTTCCGCCACTTCATGCTCAAGGAAATCCACGAGCAACCGTCCGTGGTGCAGCGCACCCTGGAAGGTCGCCTGAGCCAGAACCAAGTCCTGGTACAGGCATTCGGCCCACAGGCGGCCGAACTGTTCGCCAAAGTGCGTAACGTACAGATCGTCGCGTGTGGCACCAGCTACCACGCAGGCATGGTCGCGCGTTACTGGCTCGAAGAGCTGGCCGGCATTCCGTGCCAGGTCGAAGTCGCCAGCGAATTCCGCTACCGCAAGGTGGTGGTGCAGCCGGACACCTTGTTCGTGACCATTTCCCAGTCCGGTGAGACAGCCGATACCTTGGCCGCGCTGCGCAACGCCAAGGAACTGGGTTACCTCGCCAGCCTGGCGATCTGCAACGTCGGCATCAGCTCGCTGGTGCGCGAATCCGATCTGACCCTGTTGACCCAGGCCGGTCGCGAAATCGGTGTGGCTTCGACCAAAGCCTTCACCACGCAATTGGTTGGCCTGCTGTTGCTGACACTTTCCCTGGGCCAGGTTCGTGGCACCTTGGCCAAGGGTGTCGAAGCGACGTTGGTCGAAGAGTTGCGTCGTTTGCCGACCCGTCTGGGCGAGGCGCTGGCCATGGACGGCACCGTGGAAAAAATCTCCGAGCTGTTCGCCGAGAAACACCACACGCTGTTCCTCGGCCGTGGCGCGCAGTTCCCGGTGGCGATGGAAGGGGCACTCAAGCTCAAGGAAATCTCCTACATCCACGCTGAAGCCTATCCGGCCGGCGAGCTGAAACACGGCCCGTTGGCGCTTGTGGATAACGACATGCCAGTAGTGACCGTGGCGCCGAACAACGAACTGCTGGAGAAGCTGAAGTCCAACCTGCAGGAAGTCCGCGCCCGCGGTGGCCAGTTGATCGTCTTCGCTGACGAGAAGGCCGGCATGACCAACGGTGAAGGCACTCACGTTGTGCACATGCCGCACATCCACGACATCCTGTCGCCGATTCTCTACACCATCCCGCTGCAACTGCTGTCGTACTACGTTGCCGTACTCAAGGGCACCGACGTTGACCAGCCGCGCAACCTGGCGAAGTCGGTCACTGTGGAATAAGTTATCCACAGGTGAAAAACCCCCTTCTCAGGGGGTTTTTCTTTTTCTAGGAGGTCGTAATTCGACGCTGGCGCCGCGTGTCCAGCAGATGGACCATGACACAGGCGTACAAGGTCACCAGTATGAACAGGCCCATGCGGATGGCGAAGGCGGTGTAGACGTCCTTGCCCGCCGCACTGTCCTGTACCGATTGGCCGAGCAGAATGATCAGGGTCGCCAGGCTGTTGAGCCAGAAACTCGGTGGCTGTCGGGTCAGGGCCAGGCCGTAGAGTTTTCTGGCCGCCAGCAAACCGAACAGCAGCATCCACAGAAAGAACATCCACAGGTTGACGAACAGGCTCAGCGCGCACCAGAAAAGAATTGCCATCAGGCCACCAAGCAGGGTCGAGCCGAGCAACTCCTGGCCGGCGGTGCGGGCGCTGGTCGCGCAGCTTTGTTGGCCGAGGCTGACGGCTTTCATGATGATCGGCAGGTAGCTGGCCGGGTCGATCATGGCCAGCAGGAAAGTCGGCAGTACCACCAGCGTGGCACGTAGCGCCAGCCAACTGCTTTCGGTTGGAGTAAGGCTCGGGCCGGGTTTGGCCGCGGGGGCACTGGCGGGGTCGGGAAACAGCCAATGGCTGATGGTCAGCGTGGTGACGGCCAGGAACAGCCCCTTGACCAGGGCCACGATCACCTCAAGCGCCAGGGCGAATTCAGCGGTTCCGGCCGAACTGATCAAGGTCAGGCCCACCACCAGGAAAGTCGCCACCAGCGGGTTGCCGCCGCGCAGGCCATAACCGAAGGCCAGGAACAGGCACAGTCCGACCAACAGCACACCGCTGAACGGGTAGTAACGCAGCAGGGGAATGAGCAACAGGCCGGTCCCGGTGGTCAGCATAAGGATCAGGATCAGGCCCAGGCTGGCCTTGAACGGCAATGGTCGGTTCATCGCTGCCAGCATCATCAGCGCCAGCATCGGAGAGAGGAACGGGATGGGCAGGGCCAGACCAAAGCTCGCCGCCAGGCACAGCGCCGTGCCGAAGCTCAAGCGCAGGGCGCGCTGAACCCGGGGCGGGCGCTCAATACGCATAGGACATCCAGCTCATCAGGCGCAGGAACAGGCGACCCAGGATATTCAGCGGGTTACTTTCACTCGGAAATGCCATGACTTCGGCCTGCCCGCCGGACCGGATGCCTTGCGGGCTGGTCAACTCACCGGGCTCGAACTCGATGATCACCGGAAAGCGCTGGGCAGGGCGTAGCCAGTCGCGGCTGTTCTCCACTTTCGGCAGGCTACCCGGCTGAGTGCTCTGACCAACTTCGACGCCATAGCCGACGCTGCGCACATGGCCTTTGAAAATTCTCCCCGGCAGGGCGTCGAGGACGATGGACACTGGCGTCCCGGGCTGGACACTTCCCAGATTGTTTTCGGTCATGTCGGCGCTGATCCACACATCGTGGATGGCGATCAGGGTCATCACCGGCGCACCTGCGGAAGCAAACTGGCCGACATCGGTGCGCAGATCGGTGATCAGGCCGGCCGAGCGCGCGTGGACCTTCGTATTGCTCAAGTCCAGCTCGGCTTTTTCAAGGTTGCTGGCGGCGCTGAGCAACTGGGCGTTTTCGTCTTCGTTACCGCCCTGTTGTTCGCGTGCACGTTGCACTTCGGCCTTGGCCGCGGCGACCTGGCTGATGGATTCTTCCAGGGTTGCGCGGGATATCTCCAGACGTCGCAGCGAGATGGTGCCCGGGTCTTCTCTGTACAGGCGTTCAAGCCGCTGGATGTCCTGGCGTGCCTTGAGCTCGTTGGCCTGGGATGCACGCAGCGACGCTTGTTTGGAGTCGACGCCGGCGGTGTTGGCGCCCACCTGGCGACGGGTTGACTCAAGGTCGGCGCGAGCGCGATCGACGGCAATCTGGTACTGCTCCGGGTTGACTTCAAACAGCAATTCGCCAGCCTTTACGTCCTGGTTGTTGCGTACATGCACCTTGGTCACCCGGCCGGATACCTCGGCGGCCACCGGTACAATGAAGGCCTGCACCCGTGCCTGTTGCGTGTAGGGGGTGTAACGGTCGGCCATCAGGTACCAGACCAGGCTCAGGATGATCAGCACCACCACCCAGTTGATCGCTTTTTTCGCAGGGTCGGCGGCAGGTGTCGGGGCTTTCTCGGCGGCCGGTTGTTGGCTGTCAGTCATTGGCACTTTCCTTCGGTTCGTCGAGCAGATCGCCCCAATCGGTCCGTTCTTGCATTTGTTTGCGGGTGGCCGGGTCGATCATCGGCTGGTCGCTGTACCAGCCTCCGCCCAGAGCCTTGTATAGGGCGATCAGGCTGTTGACCGCGGTGCCACGGTTGACCAGGTAGATATCCTGTTGGGCAAACAGGGCCCGCTGGGCATCCAGCACGCGCTGGAAATCGGAATAGCCTTCGCGGTATTGGGCATTGGCCAGGGTCACCGAACGTTCGGCGGCCACCGATGCATCGCTGAGGATCCGGTCGCGCTCCAGTGCCTTGATCAAGCCGGTCGCGGCATCGTCGGCCTCGCGTGCCGCCTGGCGCACGCTGTCCTGGTAGATAACGATCAGTTGCTGCAAGCGCGCATCCTGCACGCGGACGTTGTTGGTGATCCGGCCGTGGTCGAAGATGTCCCAGCGCAAACTAGGGCCGGCCACCATGTCCAAGGTGTTGGATGCACCGCTGAGTGAGCTGGCAGACCAGACGATGCTGCCCAGCAGGCTGATGGAGGGGTACAGGTCAGTCTCGGCCACACCGATCAACGCCGACTGCGCCGCCACTTGCAGTTCGGCAGCACGAACATCGGGGCGCCGCACCAGCAGGTTGGCCGGCACATCCTGCAAGACCGCAGTATCGAGCAGCGGCACTAAGCCGGTGTTGCGATTGAGGTCAGGGATCGAGCCGGGTGGCTGGCCGATCAGGGTGGACAACGCATTGCGCAAGCTCGCCACCTGGCTCTCGAAATCCGGGATGGTACTGAGGGTGCCCAGGTACTGGGTCTTGGCTTGTTGCAGATCAAGTTCGGCTTCGGCCCCGCTGTTGAACAGGCGCTCGGTGATCTCGTAGCTGCGTTTTTGCAATTTGGCGTTACTGCGGGCGATGGCCAGGCGCGCCTCGGCGGTGCGCAAGGCGTAGTAGTTTTGCGCCAGTTGCGCGTGCAACAGCACCAAGGCATTTTCATAGTTGGCCTGGGCGGCAAACCAGGATGCGTCCGCCGACTCGATGGCACGGCTGAAACGCCCCCAGAAATCCAGCTCCCAGCCGATATCGAAACCGGCGCTGTATTGCCAGAAATGCGTGTCCTGAGGGTTGGCGCCGCCCGATTGTCGACGGTTCAGGTACAGGCTGTCGGCGCTGGCCTGCTGCAATTGCGGGTAGCGTCCACTCAGGGCGATACCCAATTGCGCCCGGGACTCCATGACCCGCAGGCCAGCGAGGTGCAGGTCGGCGTTGTGGGCATCGGCTTCGGCCATCAAATGGTCCAGCACCGGGTCGTTGAACACGCGCCACCATTGGCGGCTGTCAGGTTGCGCGCGTTGTTGGCCGGCGACCTCCAGGGCCGGGCTGTTCCAGTGGTCGACCCAGGGCTGGGCCGGCGACTGGAAATCCGGGCCCAGTTGTACGCAGCCCCCCAGGACGACGGTGCCACAGAGCAGAAGCCGGCTGATGCGAGCAGGGCGTGGCATCAAGCGCAAACTCCTCAGACAGGACGCTGATCGTTCAACGCCTCGATCTCGGGTGTCTCGTTCATTAGCTCGACAGACGGTTGGTCCTGGACCCATTGCCAGAACAATTGGTAGCCCACCGCCAGCGCCACCGGCCCGATGAACAAACCGATGAAGCCGCCGCTTACCATGCCGCCCAGGGCACCAATCAGAATCACCGGCATCGGAACATCGACGCCACGACCCAGCATCAACGGTTTGAGAACGTTGTCGGCCATCCCGGCAATCAGGCTGTAGATGCCAAACACGACGGTGGCCAGGCTGGTCCCTTCGGTGGCGAAGACAAAAGCGATCACCGGAAGGGTCACCAGCAGTACCGGCAATTGCATGATCCCCATCAACAGCGCCACCATGGCCAGTAGCCCGGCACCGGGGACACCCATGAGCACGAAGCCCACACCGACCAGCAACATCTGAATGAACGCGATGCCCACTACGCCCTGGGCGACCGCGCGGATGGTTGCAGTGCAGAGCACGGTAATGCGTGGCCCACGCTCTGGTCCGGAAAGGCGCGAGGTGATGGCCAGGGCGCTTCTTTCGCCGTTTTCGCCATAGGCCATGAACACGCCGGCAATGATCAGGGCGCCGATGAACAACAGAAAGCCCACGCCAACATCGGCCATTTTGCCCAACAAGGTCAGGCCAACGGACTTGATGTAAGGCATCAGCTTCATGAGCACGCTGCTCATGTCGGTGGCGGCCTGCATCCAGTAGCCATAGAGCGGCTCGCCTATGAGCGGCAGGGAAGCGATTTTTTCGCTGGGGAGCGGAATCTGCAACGTATCGGACTTGAGAACCGCCAGGGTGCCCTGGACCGATTCACTGATCGAGGTGCCCAGCAGGTAGATCGGTACCATCAGCAAAGCCAGGGCGACCACCACGATCAGGGTGGCGGCACGACCGTCCTTGTTGACCAGCTTGCGCTTGATGAGCGCATGCAGGGGATACAGGGTAATGGCCAGAATCATTGCCCAGAGCATCAGGTTGAGGAAGGGGTGGAAGATCTGGAAGCAGAACAGTACCAGCACCGTAATCAACCCGGCGCGAATCAGTACATCGAGCAAACCACCGGACAGTGCTCTAGCGGAAATATTAGTGCGCAACATTGTCGAACTCCTTGCTGTGTCACACAGGTTAGCCAGGCCGTTGAAGTTCAACTCTTCCCTACTAAGTGAATCCATAAAGCAGGATCGACGGGCAGCCGTCAAAGCGTTAAAAACCGATAACGCCTTACTTTAAGTAGAGAAAACTTCAATGAGGTACCTACCAAAAACCCAATAGGTAACAGGTGGTTTGTAGTATAGGAGCAGTCGTATATTCCGCCTGTTTATACAGGCTGGAATCCTGCTGCAGTTGATGGGGTCCGCTGCGAGCCCTTGACTGAAGCGGTTTGGAAGCTGAACCAATGGTTCTTTTTCTCTACCGGGCATTTGCCATTGCAGCGGGCTGATCAGAATAATTGCCAACAGTCGCACTCGTCGCAAGAAAATAATCGTCATTAATTATCAATAATCCCCGGTCCGCTTTTTGAGGTTTGTGACACGCTTGGTTTTTGCGGTGCAGGCGCTACAGTGCAGTAGCCCATTGATTTACCTGATGGTCTGGCGCCCAACTATGTTGTTGAACATTTGCGCTTAACATTCCGGCCTTCGGTTGCGGTTTATCTATCTGAAATGAGGACAGTCCCATGGACCGCTTCCAGGAAATGCAGGTCTTCGCTGCTGTCGCCAAGGAGCAGGGTTTTTCGGCGGCGGCGCGGGGTTTGGGTCTGTCGGCGGCCAGCGTCACCCGAGCGGTCGCGGCGCTGGAGAAGCGAATAGGCACACAACTGCTCACGCGTACGACGCGCAGCGTTTATTTGAGCGAGGCCGGTCAGCGATATCTGGAGGATTGTCGGAGAATTCTCGCCGAGGTGCAGGAAGCCGAGGACTCGGCAGCGGGCAGCCATATTCATCCCCGTGGGCAACTGACCATCACCGCACCGGTCTTGTTTGGCGAGCTGTTTGTCACGCCGTTGATGGTGAATTATCTGACGCAATTCCCCGAGGTCTGCATCAACGCGCTGTTGGTGGACCGGGTGGTGAGCGTGGTCGAGGAGGGCGTTGATGTGGCCATCCGCATCGGCGAGCTCCCCGACAGCAACCAGCATGCGATCCGCGTGGGCGAGGTGCGGCGGGTGATCTGCGCATCGCCACAGTTTCTGGCCAGCCATGGTCGGCCCAGGCATCCACAGGAACTGGCCCAGGCGCCGATCATTGCGACATCGGCCATAGGCCAGTTGCGGAGTTGGCCATTCATTGAAGACGGTGAAACCTTGAGTGTGCGGGCTGAACCGCGGCTGGTGGTGACGGCGAATCAGGCGGCCATCACGGCAGCCAGTCTGGGGTTGGGATTCACGCGGGTACTGTCTTATCAAGTGGCGAGCAAGGTGGCTGCCGGTGAGCTGGAAATCATTCTGGCGGACTTCGAACTGCCGCCGTTGCCCATCCATGTGGTCTATCAGGGCGGACGTAAAGCGCCGGCCCGGGTGCGCAGTTTTGTTGATTTCGCGGTGAAGACGCTGCGCGAGCATCCGGCGCTCAAGTGTTGAGTTATTTCACCCAATGAAATAATTGATTGCGTTTTTTGGTGATTCTGCTGTTTTGGTTGAAGGTAGAGTATGCACCTCATCGGCGCTGGTCTCTCCTGAACAGCACCACTCACCCGAGGTGTCGACCATGCAAGCGATCAAACTCTACAACTTCCCACGTTCCGGGCACGCTCATCGTGTCGAATTGATGCTGTCCCTGCTGAAACTGCCGACCGAATTGATCTTCGTTGACCTCGCCAAAGGCGAACACAAGCAACCGGCGTTCCTCGCGCTCAATGCTTTCGGTCAGGTACCGGTGATTGATGATCAGGGCGTGGTGTTGGCCGATTCCAACGCGATTCTGGTTTACCTGGCGCAAAAGTACGGCAACGGTCGCTGGCTGCCGGCTGATCCGGTAGGGGCCGCCAAGGTCCAACGCTGGTTGTCGGTGGCGGCAGGTCCGATTGCCTTCGGCCCTGCCCGGGCAAGATTGATTACTGTGTTCGGCGCGCCTTACAACGCTGCAGAAGTGGTTGCCTATGCCCATACCGTGCTCAAGGTAATCGATCACGAATTGGCCGATACGCCGTATCTGGCTGGCACTGATCCGACGATTGCCGACGTCGCCGCCTACAGCTACATCGCCCATGCGCCTGAGGGCAATGTGTCGCTGGACGAGTACACCAACATTCGTGCCTGGCTGGCCCGCATCGAAGCCTTGCCGGGTTTTGTCGGCATGCCGCGCACCGTCGCCGGCCTGCAAAAAACCGCCTGATGCTGGTGGCCCGGTGTTGCCGGGCCGCCCCGTTCTGCGCCACAGGCGCAAGGGAGCAGCCGTATGGACCGTTCACCCTGGCATGCCGGCGAGAAACAATTGCAGGCGCATGTGGGCGTTGCCGAACGAATGGAGGCGTTCGGTCGTAAGGTGATTCGCAGCGAGATGCCGGACCAACACCGCACCTTCTATCAACAATTGCCGTTCATGCTGTACGCAGCGGTGGATGCCGACGGTCATCCCTGGGCCAGTGTCCTTGAAGGCCAGCCCGGTTTCGCACATTCGCCAGAACCTGGCTTGCTGCAATTTCGCAGTCTGCCGGCTTTTGATGATCCCGCGCAGTTGAGCGAAGGCTCGGCCATCGGACTGCTGGGCATCGAGTTGCACACCCGCCGCCGCAACCGCATCAATGGGCATGTCAGTGCCATGACCATGGATGGTTTCGCGGTGACGGTGGACCAGTCCTTCGGCAATTGCCCGCAGTACATTCAGTTGCGCCAGTTTCGCTCGGTGCCGCTGACCGATCCTGCGACCCGTGCCGCCCAGCATTTCGGCGAACTGGATGACGCGACCAAAGCCATGATCGCCGAGGCGGACACCTTTTTCGTTGCCAGTTATGTGGACGTCGACGGTGAGCGCTCGGTGGATGTTTCTCACCGCGGCGGTCAGGCCGGTTTCGTACAGGTGGAAGGCAATCGCCTGACCATTCCGGATTTCGCCGGCAACCTGCATTTCAATACCTTGGGCAACCTGCTGCTCAATCCCCGGGCCGGGTTGTTGTTCATCGATTTCAATACCGGTGATTTGCTGCAACTCAGTGGGCGCACCGAAATCATCCTGGACGGTCCTCAGGTCGAGGCGTTCCAGGGGGCCGAGCGCCTGTGGACGATCGATGTCGAGCAAGTGGTACGTCGTCCGGCTGCCCTGTCGTTGCGCTGGCGCTTCGACGGCGTTTCACCCACCAGTTTGCTCACCGGTACCTGGGAGCAGGCCAAGGCGCGTTTGCAGGCCAAGGCCCTGGGCGATCAGTGGCGGCCGTTGCGGGTGACGCGGATTGAAGCGCAAAGCCACAGCATTCGCTCGCTTTACCTGGAGCCCGCCGACGGAGCGGGGTTGCCACTGTTCCAGGCCGGGCAGCATTTGCCTTTGCGCTTCAACATTGATGGCGATGTGCATATCCGCACGTACAGTTTATCGAGCGCACCGTCCGATGATTTTTTCCGCATCAGCGTGAAGCGTGACGGACGGGTGTCTACGCATTTGCATGAGCAGATTCGTGTCGGCGACCTGCTGGAGGCGCGGGCGCCGCAAGGGCATTTCACCGTGGCGCCCCATGAGCGTCGACCCTTGGTGTTGTTGGCGGCCGGGGTCGGCATCACGCCGCTGTTATCGATGCTGCGGGAAGTGGTTTACCAAGGGTTACGCACCCGCCGTATCCGGCCCACATGGTTCATCCAGAGTTCGCGCACGCTGGCCGACCAGCCATTTCGCCGCGAACTGGATCGCTTGCTCGAGGATGCCGGTGACGCGGTGCGGGTAGTGCGTTTGCTCAGTCAACCGGAAGCCGAGGCGATACAAGGAGAGGACTTCGACCTCAGTGGACGGATCGACGTCGCGCTGCTCAAGGATCTGCTGACAGTCGAGGACTACGATCAGCCGGATTTTGTGGTCTGCGGTCCCGGGAGTTTTACCCAGGCGTTGTACGACGGCTTGCGCGAGTTGGACATTCGCGATTCGCGGATTCACGCCGAAACCTTCGGCCCGTCCACCTTGCGCCGGCGACCGGACCCCGATGCGGTGGTCATCGAACAACCACCAGCCGCCACCACGTCCGTACCCGTGGTGTTCCAGCGTTCGGCCAAGGAGGCGCGCTGGCAGCCAGACGGCGGCAGTTTGCTGGAGTTGGCGGAAAGCCGTGGCCTGCGCCCGGAATTCAGTTGTCGCGGCGGCTCCTGCGGCACCTGCAAAACGCGCTTGATCAGCGGTCAGGTGCATTACCCACTGCCGCCAGCGGAGGTGCCGGATGATGGACAGGTGCTGATTTGCTGTGCGATTCCGGCGCAGGGCGCGCAGCCATTGGTGCTCGATATCTGAAGGACGATTGCAGGCGAACATTGCCCGTCGGTCGATGGCTGAGTAGGGTGGGCAGAGCCCCGGACGTTGTGGGAGCGGGCTTGCTCGCGAATGCAGTGTGTCAGCAACGGTGATGTTGGCTGACACTACGCCTTCGCGAGCAAGCCCGCTCCCACAAGGTTTGTGGTAAAGCCTTTACTGCAGTTCAGGAACAAGCGTTTCCATGGGTTTTTTCATTCGCTCCATTGTCTTGCTGATAGCGCTGGCGCTGACCACCGGTTGCGAAAGACCGGACGCACCGCCGTTGGATCAGCAACTCTACGTCTGGCAACGGCAGTGGACGCCGGCCCACGACGCTGCCCTCAGGGATAGCCGCGCCGACTTTTCGACGTTGCGGGTGCTGGCCTTGCAGGCCTTTCCCAACGCGGGCTGGAGTCGGGCCCGGATTGACCCGGCACTGCTCAAGCGCGATGGCCGGCCGGTGATTGCGGTGATTCGCCTGGATGGGCAGCTCAAGGCGCTGGATCAGGATGAGATCACAGCGCAAATCCGGCAGGTGATCGGCGACTGGCAGGGACAGGGGCTGAACCTCGCCGGGGTGGAAATCGACCACGATGCCGGTAACGCTCGGCTACCGGAGTACCGCCAATTTCTCGCGCATTTGCGCGGAGCCTTGCCGACTTCGCTGGTACTGAGCATCACCGCGTTGCCATCCTGGCTCGACAGTCGCGAACTGCCGGCGCTGTTATCCACAGTCGACAGCAGTGTGTTGCAGGTGCACGCGGTGAGCGATCCGCGTCGTGGCTTGTTCGATGCTGATCAGGCCCGGCAATGGACGAAGGCCTGGAGCCGTATCACGACGAAACCGTTCTATCTGGCGCTGCCGGCCTATGGCGTGGCGTTGCTGCCGTCGGCGGGTGGCGCGCCCGTTGTGGAAAGCGAAGTGACGGTGGAGCGTGAAGGACTGCGTCGGGAATTACTTGCCGACCCTCAGTCATTGCGCACCCTCGGCACCGAGTTGCGTGCCGATCCACCGAAACATCTGGCGGGCCTGATCTGGTTTCGCCTGCCATTGGCCAACGACCGTCGGGCCTGGAGCTTGACCACTTTGCTCGCCGTGGCGCGTGGTGATGTCCTCAACAGTCAATTGAAACTGAAACTCTCGGCCGACAATGGCCTCTATGACATCGGCATCAGCAACCAGGGCAATCTCGACAGCGCCTGGCCCGAACGCCTGACACTGGCGGTCAGCGGTTGTGAGGGGGCCGATGCCTTGGCCGGTTACGCGTTGCAACAGCGTCCGGATCTGCTTACCTTCACCCGCCTGCGTGATGGCCGAATACCGGCTGGCGGACAGCGTGCCGTTGGTTGGGCTCGCTGCGCACACATTGATCAAGGAGGTTCGAATGTTCACCCGTAACTGGCCGCGTCATTTGCTTTGCCTGAGCCTCAGCCTGCCGCTGGGTTCGGCACTGGCCTGCGGCCCGGACTTCCCCATGCGCCTGCTGGATAACCGTGGTCAGTCGCTGGCGGAGCTGCCGGAAGGCAACTTCAGCTTCGAAATCAGTCGCCTCGGCCACGCCATCAACGGGTTGAAGAACGTCACCGCTGGCGTTGACTACTCGGATGTACCTGACGCTGTAGCGCTGCGCGATCAAGCCGAGCAGGCGGGACTTTCCGCCGAACAACAGGTGCTGGTGAAACACTTGCGCAGCCTGACCGATGCCCGCCAGGTCGAAAGCGAGGGCGCGCAACTGCCGCCTGAGCTCAGGTTGTACCTGGCCGGCGCTGTGGCATTTGCCGCGGGTGATCCTGCCTTGGCTGCCGGGTATTTCAAGAAAGTGCTGGCCCTGCCCGCAGAGCAACGGGCCTCACGCAGTACCTGGGCGGCTTACTCGTTGGGTCGAGCGTTGTTCGCCATGAGCGCCGAAGCCAATGCGGCTCCGGATTTGCTCGAACAATCCCGCGACGCCTTCGAGCAAACCCGGCAACTGAGCATCGACGGCTTCAGTGATCCACTGGAACTGGGTGTCGCCAGCCTCGGTGAAGAAGCCCGGGTGGTGCGCACCGCTGGCGACTGGAACCGCGCCATCGAGTTGTACGCCACGCAGAATCTGCACGGCTCCGCGGTGGGCTACACCTCGTTGAAGCTGTTGATGGCGGACCTGATGACGCTGCCGGATGATCAAGTGGCCGAATTGCTCAAGGGCCAGCCAGTGCAGCAATTGGTGACAGCATCGCTGATCAGTCGGTTGGGGTGGTCGTTCGGTGATCAACCGCCCAACGAACAGAAAATGATCAAGCTGCTGCAAAACAGTACCCGTGGCAGTCTCGAAAACGCCGACCGCCTGGCGGCGATGAATTATCAACAGGGTGATTACGCCAGCGCCAAGGCTTTCCTCGAACAGGCTGGCGATGGTGGGTTGGCCTGGTGGCTGCGGGCAAAACTGGCGGTGCGTGAGGGCGATAAGAGCGCGGCCGCCGCAGCCTATGCCAAAGCGGCGCAGGCCTTCCCGCAGAATGAATCCTGGGGCGAGCGCCGCACACCGGACTTCGATTACGAAACACTCCAGCCCAAATGCCGGGTCGAGGGTGAAAGTGCGATCCTGGCCCTGCAACGCGGGGATTACCTGCAAGCCTTCGATCAGCTGTATCGCAGCCAGAGCATTTACTGGTTCGACGCCGCCACCGTTGCCGAGCGCGTGTTGACCCTCGAAGAACTCAAGCACTACGTAGACACTCAAGTGCCGGCCCCGCCGCCGCTCAGCCAGCAGGACCGCGACAACTATGTGCCCTTGCCGGTGGCGGCGAGTCTGCGCAATCTGCTGGGCCGGCGGCTGTTGCGCGAGGGGCATTACGAGCAGGCGTCGGCGTACTTCGACAATGACGGCTTGCGGCACAAGGCAAAACTGTATGGCGAGCAACGTCTGGCGGCTGATTCAGCCTGGTGGCCGACCCGTCGTGCCGCTGCTCTGTTCAATGCGGCCTGGACGGCACGCGAGTGGGGCATGGACATTCTGGGCTATGAAATGGCGCCGGATTACGCCACGTTCGGCGGTAACTACATTCTCGAAAACACCGAACTCAAGGTCGGTCCTTTGGTGGCCGAGGACGAAGTGAAGCGCCAGCAGGCCAGCGCTGCCCAGCCTGATCAGCGTTATCACTATCGCTTCGTGGCCACCGCGCTGGCGAGCAAGGCGGCGGATAACTTGCCTCACACCAGTCAGGCGTTTGCGGCGGTGCTGTGCGAGGCGTCGGGGTGGAACAGCAGCCTCGAAGAGCAAAGTGCGATATATCAGCGTTATGTCAAAGAAGGGCCTTACGTGGAATGGGCCGCCGATTTCGGCCACCAGTGCCCGTACCCCGACTTCGAAAACGCCGACAAACGCTACGTGACCCAAGTGACCGACGCTGCGCGTTCGGCCTTGCGCCCGTACAAGATGCCGTTACAGGTTGGTAGCGTAGTGGCGTTCGCGGTAGCCGCGCTGTTGATGTTCAAACGTTGCCGCCGCAAGGCGCAGTGAGGTTCAAGCCTGTTGCACAAAGGTCAGCCGCACGGCGAAACCGATCAACAGGCTGCCGAACAACCATTGTTGCAGGCGCTGGGCTGAGGGGCTGCGTTGCAGCCAACGGCCGAGTGCGGCGCCTACCAGGGCGTATGCGCTGTCGAACAGCAACCCGACACTAACCAGCACCACGCCCAAGGTCGCAAATTGCCCGAGCACCGGCCCAGACTGTGGGTCGATGAATTGCGGTAGCAGCACCGAGCAAAACAGCAGTGCCTTGGGATTGAGCAGGTTGGTCAGCAGTCCGCGTCGGATGGCTGCGCCCCAGCGCGGTTTTTCGCCGGTTGGGTCGGCGCTGGTGAGGCTCGGCAGCATCGTGGTTCGCAGGCACTGAATGCCGATCCACAGCAGGTACGCGGCACCGGCCAGGCGTACCACGTCGAACGTCCAGGGCGCAGCCTTGAACAGTGCCGCCAGCCCCAGCGCCGCCAATGCCACATGGCAACCCCGGGCAATGCCCAGGCCCACGGCCGTGGCCAGAGCAGCGCCTTTGCCTTGGCGGGCACCGGTCTGCAACAGCAGGATCATGTCGGGCCCCGGCAACAGGTAGACCACCGCCAGTGCCATGAAAAACAGCCAGAGACCTTGCATGTTGCACCCCATTCGTTGTCGATTTGGTCGTGCCAGTCTAGGGCTGAAGGGCGGGGCAGGTGCTTGCGTTGTCAGCTTCTATCGGGTCATGTATTGGCATAATCTGCCACTTCATCAAGCTTGAACCATCAGGATCTGCCAAACCATGAAACTCGACGCCTACGACCGCAAGATTCTCGCCGCACTGCAACGGGATGGCCGCCTGAGCAATGTGCAACTGGCAGACGAGATCGGCCTGTCGGCATCGCCTTGCTTGCGCCGGGTGCGGATGCTTGAAGAGGCGGGGGTGATTCGCGGCTACCAGGCCAATCTGGATCGCGACGAAGTGGGGTTGGGGCTGACGGTGTTTGTCGGGGTCAAGGTCGAGCGTCATAACGATGAGCAAGCCGAAGCCTTTCGACTGGCGGTGACGGCATTGCCGGAGGTGATTTCGGCGTTTCTGGTATCAGGTGAGTCGGATTTTCTGCTGCAGGTAGTGGTGCCGGACTTGCGTGCCTATGACCGGTTTCTCACCGGGCGTTTGCTGAAGTTGCCGGGGGTGAGCGACATCCGCAGCAACTTTGCGATTCACACGGTGAAGGCGCCGGGGGCGTTGCCGTTGGAGCATTTGCCTCTTTAAACCGAGTCGCCTGCCTTCGCGAGCAAGCCCGCTCCCACAGGTACAGCGCAATCCTTGTGGGAGCGGGCTTGCTCGCGAAGGCGATAAATCAGTCACTGCAACTCTTCAAGTCTTACATCTGCGTCGCCATCCCCTCCACATTCATCGCCGCCTGGCGCAAGGCCTCTGAACGGGTCGGATGTGGGTGGCAGGTCAGGGCGATGTCTTCGGCCGAGGCGCTGAACTCCATGGCCACGCAATACTCGCCAATCATTTCACTGACGCTCGGGCCAACCAGATGCACGCCGAGGACTTCGTCCGTGCGTTCATCGGCCAGCACTTTGGCGAAGCCTTCGGTCTCGTGGTTGATCTTCGCCCGGCTGTTGGCGGTAAAGGGAAACTTGCCGACCTTGTACGCCCGGCCTTCAGCCTTGAGCTGCTCTTCGGTCTTGCCGACGCTGGCCAGCTCCGGTTTGGTGTAGACCACACTGGGGATCAGGTTGTAATTGACCTCGCCAGCCTTGCCGACCATCTGCTCGACGCAGGCCATGGCTTCGTCCTCGGCCTTGTGGGCGAGCATGGGGCCGGACGTCACGTCACCAATCACCCAGACCCCGACGGCTTCGGTGCGATGTCCTTTGTTGGCGAGCATGCCGCGCTTGTCCGTGGCGAGGCCGACGTTCTCCAGGCCCAGACCCTGTGTATAAGGTCGGCGCCCGATGGCCACCAATACGTAATCCGCTTCCAGTAGCTCGGCGGCACCGCCTGCGGCAGGCTCGATGCTGAGCTGCACGCCGGTGGCGGAGGTGGTGGCGCTGGTCACTTTTGAACTCAATTTGAAACTCAAGCCTTGCTTGCTCAGGGAGCGCTGCAGGGTTTTGCCGGCTTCGATGTCCACACCGGGGCAGATCCGGTCGAGAAACTCGACCACCGTTACCTGCGCACCAAGGCGCCGCCATACCGAACCAAGCTCCAGGCCGATCACGCCGGCACCAATCACCACCAGATGCTTGGGCACCTCGGTCAGCGCCAGGGCACCGGTGGAGTCGAGGATGCGTTTGTTATCGATATCCACGCCGGGTAGGGGCGTAGGCTCGGAACCGGTGGCGATGATGATGTCCCTGGCGCTCAGTTCGGTCTTGCCGCCGGCGCTATCGGTCACCGTGACTTTGCCCGGCCCGTCGATGTGGCCCCATCCTCTGATCCAGTCGACCTTGTTCTTACGGAAAAGAAACTCGATGCCCTTGGTCAGCCCGGTAACGCTTTCATCCTTTTGCTTCATCATCTGGTTGAGGTTGAGCACGGGTTTGACTTCGATCCCCAGATTGGCGAATTCCGCGCCCTTGGCCGCGTCGTACAGTTCGGAGGCATGCAGCAACGCCTTGGATGGCATGCAACCGACGTTCAGGCAGGTGCCGCCGAGTGTGGCGCGTCCTTCCACGCAGGCAGCTTTCAGACCCAGTTGTCCGGCGCGGATCGCCGCGTTGTAACCGCCGGGGCCACCGCCGAGTATCACGACGTCATAAGTGCTCATGGATGTACTCCTGGATCGAATGGGGAAGGGATGGGTAAAAGTAGTTCCTGAGTAAAATTACGAACGTAATATGTGCGTTCTGCCGCATTTCGGTCAAGGCTTCAGCCAAGCGACAGGTTGGGCATCTTTAGATAGCGCGCTCGAGTACGAAAATTTCACCATTTTCGTTATATCGTAACGAATTGCCATGCAAGCGAAGACACTCTGGGGTGGTATGCAAGTCGATCTCGATGTTGATGAAACGCCGTTAGCCGGGTTGCCGCGCTTTCAGCAGGCGTTCATTCAAGGGCGGCGTTTGCGCCAGTTCGCCATCGGTGCGGGCGTGCTCGCGACAGTAGGTGTGCTGCTGGCGTTTTTTGCCGTGTTGTTTTCCTCGCAAACACTGTGGCCAACATTGCTGCTGAACCTGAGCATGGCGTTTGTCGTATTGATGGCGGGTTTGCAATCGGCCTGGTGGGTGGCCCAGTGGCGTGCCCGCGCCATGAACCCCGTGGGGAAGGTGATTGCTGTCGACGAATCTGTCGCGCCTTCGGGGTGGTATGAGCGTTTGCTGGACCGGATCAGCCTGCAATCGCAGCACCTGCTAGGGCAAATCGGCGCGCCAACGCTGTGGCTTGGTGGCTGGGGATTGTTGGCGGTATTGGGCGTCGAACAGGCCTGGAACCTCACACTGCCCCCGGCAGCACTGGGGCTGGCAGCCAATGTCGGGGCAGCGTGCTTCTTGCTGTTGGCGTTTGGCCTGTTGGTGATGGAGCGTCATCTGGCGCAGGAAAACAGCGCGAAATGGCCTGAAGCCGCTACGTTGGCGCAATTGATCCGTGTGGCGATCATCAGCCTGGCGCTCGGTGCTTTTTGTCTGTTGTTTGCCGATGAAACCTCGGTATGGCCCGTACACCTGGCGGTGTTGATTGGACTGCTGCCGGGGCTGGTGGCGGCAGAACTGTTGCTGCGCGCGGTGTTGTCATTGTTCAGCCCGCGCCGTGAACGTCTTGAACCAGAGCTACTGGCGCGCAGTTTTATCGCTGACATGTTGCGCTGGCCACCACAGCCATTGCTGGCGTTGCAGCACGAATTGCATAACCGCTTCGGCATCGACCTGCGGCAGATCTGGGCCTTCACTTACATGCGTCGGGCCTTCCTGCCGGTGTTGGCGGTGGTTGCACTTGTTGGCTGGTCGCTGACCGGCATTCACGAAATTGCCCTGCAAGAGCGTGGCATCTACGAACGATTCGGTAAGCCAGTGGAGGTGTTTGGCCCAGGTTTGCATATGGGGTTGCCTTGGCCATTGGGCCGGGTGTTGAGCGTCGAGAATGGCGTGGTACACGAGTTGGCCACCAGTGTTGGCGAAACCACGCCCCCTACTCAGGCAGACCCCGCTGAAGGCCCGGCCCCGGCAGTTGCCAATCGTCTGTGGGACGCCAGCCATGTGAACGACAAGTCCCAGGTGATCGCCAGCAGCCGAGCCGACAAGCAGAGCTTTCAGATCGTCAACATGGACGTACGCTTCGTCTATCGCATTGGTCTGAGCGATGAGGCGGCGTTGGCTGCGACCTATAACAGTGCCGATGTACCGATGTTGATTCGCAGCACCGCCAGCCGAATCCTGGTTCACGACTTCGCCTCGCGCACTCTCGACGGATTGCTTGGCGAGGACAGGGTAGGGCTGGCTGAAGAGATCGGCCGCGCGGTTCAGGCGGACCTGCAAAAACTCGACAGCGGCGTGGAAATTCTCGCCACGGTGGTCGAGGCGATTCACCCCCCGGCCGGAGCAGCCAACGCCTATCACGGCGTGCAAGCGGCGCAGATTGGCGCGCAAGCCTTGATCGCCCGTGAACGTGGTGCCGCTGCTGAAGCTACCAATCAGGCGCAGTTGCAGGCCAGCATCGCCCGCGATCAGGCGACGGCCAGCGCCCGCGAAATCAATGCTGGCGCTCAGGCAGCGGACCTGAAATTCAACGCCGAACAGAAAGCCTATGCCAGCGCCGGTCAGGCCTTTGTGCTGGAACAGTATTTCAGCCAGCTATCCCAGGGTTTGGCCAATGCTAGATTGCTGGTTCTCGATCATCGTCTGGGCGGCAGCAGCAATGCGCCGACTATCGACCTCCGTACGTTCACGCTGCCGGTTGACCCTGCGCCGTCGCGTAAAACCGCTCAGCCAGGAGCTGCCAATTGAGCCAGTCCCATACTCACGATCACGATGACCACGCCGGCCACGATCACGGCCATGGCGGGCACCATCACCACGGCCATCATCATCACGGCGATCCGCAGGAGGCCGGTCCATTCCCATGGCGTCGGATGGGGTGGGCGGCATTGCTGGTGGCGTTTGCGGTCGCTGCCGCGAGCCTGGTGCAGGTGCGCTCGGGTGAGGCCACGGTGATCACGCGCTTCGGCAACCCCTCACGGGTCTTGCTGGAGCCGGGACTGGGCTGGCGCTGGCCGGCACCGTTCGAAGCAGCGATCCCTGTGGATCTGCGGCTGCGTACCACGTCGAGCGGTTTGCAGGATGTCGGCACGCGGGACGGTCTGCGCATCATCGTTCAAGCCTATGTCGCGTGGCAGGTGCAGGGCGATCCGGACAATGTGCAACGTTTCATGCGGGCGGTGCAGAACCAGCCCGATGAAGCCGCGCGGCAGATTCGCACCTTTGTCGGCTCCGCGCTGGAAACCACCGCCAGCAGTTTTGATCTGGCGAACCTGGTCAATACAGATGCCAGCCAGGTACGCATCGCCGATTTCGAAACACAACTGCGCAAGCAAATAGATCAGCAGTTGCTCACCACTTATGGTGTGCGCGTGTTGCAGGTCGGTATCGAGCGATTGACGCTGCCTTCGGTGACGCTCACCGCGACGGTCGACCGGATGCGTGCCGAGCGCGAAACCATCGCTACTGAGCGCACGGCCGTCGGCAAGCGTGAAGCCGCGCAAATTCGTTCCGCCGCCGAGCGTGATGCGCGAATTGTGCAGGCCGATGCCACGGTGAAAGCAGCAGATATCGAAGCGCAATCGCGCGTCGAAGCGGCGCAGATTTATGGCCGCGCCTACGCGCAATCGCCGCAGCTCTACAACCTGCTGCGCTCGCTCGACACCTTGGGCACGGTGGTGACGCCAGGAACCAAGCTGATTCTGCGTACCGACGCCGCACCGTTCCGGGTGTTGGTTGACGGTCCGCCGAGCTTCGACAACAAGTCCGGATCGCAGCCATGAGTTTGGTTCCACGTGGAACAAATGAGTTGAGCAGCCCCTGGATTCAGGCCGGGCGCTTGGCGTTTCTCGCCCTCTACGCGGTGACGGTGTTGGCGGCATTGGCGTGGGCGTTTTCCAATGTGCGGCAGATTGATCCGCAGAATCGCGCAGTGGTTTTGCATTTCGGCGCGCTGGATCGCATTCAGAATGCCGGGCTGTTATTGGCCTGGCCACAACCGTTCGAGCAGGTGATTTTGTTGCCGGCGGCGGATCGGGTGATCGAGCGCCGAGTGGAAGGCTTGTTGCGCAGTGGTGCCGCGATGCAGGCAGATCGCGTGGCCAGTTTTGCCACACCCATCAGCGATGCCCTCGCAGGTTCCGGCTATCTGTTAACGGGGGATGCCGGAGTGGTGCAACTCGATGTGCGGGTTTTCTACAAAGTCACCGAGCCCTATGCATTCGTGCTTCAAGGCGAACACGTGTTGCCGGCACTGGATCGTCTGGTGACCCGCAGTGCGGTCGCGCTCACGGCCGCACGGGATCTGGACACTATCCTGGTCGCTCGTCCGGAATTGATCGGCGCTGATAGCCAGGCGGCGGAACGGCGCGAGCGCTTGCGTGGCGATCTGGTGCAGGGCATCAATCAACGGCTGGCCGAACTCACCGCAACGGGGCAGGGCTTGGGGATCGAAGTGGCGCGGGTCGATGTGCAATCGAGTCTGCCCAGCCCTGCGGTGAACGCTTTCAACGCGGTACTGACGGCCAGCCAGCAAGCCGATAAGGCCGTCGCCAATGCACGCACCGAAGCCGAGAAGTTGACGCAGACCGCCAACGAGCAAGCCGACCGTACGCTACAAGTGGCCCATGCCCAGGCGAGCGAACGACTGGCCAAAGCCTCGGCAGATACCGCCACAGTATTGAGCCTGGCCAAGGCTCAGCAGCAGGGGACTGACCCGCAAATGCTGCTGCGCATTTATCGCGAGCGGATGCCGAAAATTCTCGGCCAGGCTGGCTCGGTCACGACTGTCGATCCCAAAGACGATTCCCGCCTGATCATTCAGGGACCTGCACAATGACTGCTCAAACAACCGCTGCACCGAGCCTGTTGTCATCGGCCGAACAGCGCCGCGCCGCGCGCCAGTTGACCCTGGCCATGCTCGCGTTGGGCCTGCTCGCGCTGGGCTTGATCTGGCGTTGGCTGGCGCCGGAGCAGACTGGTGTCAGTCAACTGCTGCTGGGTTTTGCCTCGTTGCTGGTCGCCGTTCCGGTCATGCGTTCAGCCTGGTACAGCCTGCGCTATCCAAGCCTGCACGGCATCACCGATCAATTGATTGCCCTGGCCATGCTGGGTGCCTGGGCCACCGGGGATCTGCTGACGGCGGCCCTGTTGCCGATCATCATGATCTTCGGGCACGTGCTGGAGGAGCGCAGCGTGATCGGTTCCCAAGAGGCGATTCACGCCCTCGGCAAACTGACCCGCAGCCACGCGCGCAAGGTTCAGGCGGACGGCTCCATCATCGAAGTCGACAACGGTACGCTCAAGGCGGGCGACCTGGTCGAGGTCCGTGCCGGGGACAGGGTGCCCGCGGATGGCCGGGTGTTGTCCGGCCAGGCCAGCCTGGACACCGCCTCCATTACCGGCGAATCGGTACCGATGGAGGCGGGCGTCGGCATGTCGGTGTTCGGCGGCGCGATCAACCTCGACGGTCTGCTACGGATCGAAGTGACCCGCATCGGCCAGGAATCGACCCTCGGCAAAGTCATCGCTCTGATGCAAAACGCCGAGCGCTCGAAACCGCCGATCACTCGTCTGCTGGAGCGTTACGCGGGCAGCTATATGGTGCTGGTGTTGCTGCTGGCGGCGGTGACCTGGTTCATCACCAACAACGCTCAAGCGATGCTCGCGGTGTTGGTGGCGGCCTGTCCTTGTGCGCTGGTGTTGTCGGCGCCGGCCACGGCGATTGCCGGGGTGGCGGTAGCGGCACGCCACGGGATTCTGATTCGCAGTTCTGCGTTCCTTGAAGAGTTGGCGGACCTGACTTCGCTGGTGGTCGACAAGACCGGGACGCTGACCTTCGGCACCTTGCGGCTGCAATCCATCGACAGTCCGCTGGAGGATCGCAGTCATCTCCTGACGCTCGCCGCCAGCCTTGGCTCGGCCAGCAGTCATCCGGTCAGTCGTGCTCTCGCGGGGTTGGTGACCCAGGAGCATTTCCTGCTGCTTACTGACATCCATGAGCGCCAGGGCCTGGGCGTGGTGGCGATGACCGGGCAGGGCGAAGCGGCGCTCGGCCGGCCGGAGCTGTTCGCGCAACTGGGCATCAGTACAACGGAGGTTCCCGATCACGACGGTCCGATTGCCGGGCTGGCGCTCAACGGTGAATTTCTCGCCTGGTTGTTGTTGGCCGACAGCGTCAAACCCGAGGCGCAATTTGCCTTGGGTGAGTTGCGCGACCTCGGGTTGGGTCGCCAGGTGTTGCTCACCGGTGACCGGCACAGCGTCGCACAAACGCTCGCCCGGGATGTCGGGATCAGTGATGTCGAAGCGCAGGCACTGCCCGAAGACAAACTGAAGCGTGTGCTCAAGGAAATCGACAGCGGTTTCCGGCCGATGGTGGTCGGTGATGGGATCAACGATTCCCTGGCCCTCAAGGCTGGCGTGGTGGGTGTCGCCATGGGCGCGGGCGGTGCGGACATCGCCTTGGCATCGGCGGATATCGTGCTGATCGGCAGTGACCTGCGCCGCCTCGGTACTTGCGTGCGCCTGAGTCGTCAGTGCCGCCAAACGTTACAGGTGAATGTGATCATCGGGCTAGGCTGGACCCTGGCGATCGTGGCCTTCGCCGCGTTCGGCTGGCTTGGCGCTGCCGGGGCGATGATTGCGGCGTTGCTGCACAACCTCAGCACCTTGCTGGTGTTGGGCAATGCCGGTCGTTTGCTGCGGTTCCAGGAGCCACTGCTCAAGCTCAAGGATGAAGCCTGAAGGCGAATGCTCTAAACCGGGCAATCACGGGGGGCTTCAACTTTTTAGAACTGTGCGCCCGGTTCGTAGTCTTTGAAGATGAGGGCACATCATTTTGTGCGTTCGCGGCGGCCGGTTCTGGCGTCGCGAATCATTGAAAACGGCTATTAATTCGATAGCCAGCTATTTTTCAAAGATGGTCTACCCTCTGTTTAGACGTCTGAAACAAGGGGGCTTCTCCATGCTCGCGCATCTTCCACCGGCCTTACAGAATCTGCAATTGCCGCTTCGCCTG
Source organism: Pseudomonas sp. BF-R-30 (assembly GCF_019956175.1). NCBI lineage: Bacteria > Pseudomonadati > Pseudomonadota > Gammaproteobacteria > Pseudomonadales > Pseudomonadaceae > Pseudomonas > Pseudomonas sp. BF-R-30. The sequence goes on from NZ_JAHBDE010000076.1 coordinate 144,925, forward strand.
AGACTCTGGGATGGCCATGAATTCAATCTGGGGCCGACGCCCAGTGTCACGATTGTGGTCAAGGACCCACAAATGGTCACCCAGTTTACCCATCCAAGTCTGGACGCCCTTGGTGCTGCATTTGTCGAAGGCAAACTTGAGCTTGAAGGCTCCATCAGCGATGTGATCCGCGTCTGCGATGAATGGAGCCAGGCGTTGCTGGATGAAGGCGACGACAATCAGCCGGTTCGTAACGCCCACGACAAAGAGATGGACGCCAAGGCGATTTCCTACCACTACGACCTTTCCAACGCGTTCTATCAGCTGTGGCTCGACAGCGACATGGCATATTCCTGCGCCTATTTCGAGACCGGCAGCGAATCCCTGGAACAAGCCCAGCAAGCCAAGTTCCGTCATTTGTGCCGCAAGCTGCGCCTGCAGCCCGGCGAGTATCTGCTGGATGTGGGTTGTGGTTGGGGCGGATTGGCGCGTTTTGCTGCGCGAGAATTTGGCGCGAAAGTGTTCGGCATCACCCTCAGCAAGGAGCAGTTGGCCCTGGCCCGGGAACGCGTAAAAGCGGAAGGCCTGGAGGACCTGGTCGAACTGCAACTGCTCGACTATCGCGATCTGCCGCAGGATGGCCGTTTCGACAAGGTTGTCAGCGTCGGCATGTTCGAACACGTCGGTCACGCCAATCTTGCCGAGTACTGCAAGACCCTGTTCGGCGCGGTGAAAGACGGTGGCCTGGTGATGAACCATGGGATCACCGCCAAATACACCGACGGCCGTCCGGTGGGACGCGGTGCCGGTGAATTCATTGGAAAATATGTGTTCCCCAACGGCGAGTTGCCGCACTTGTCGATGATCTCTGCCGAGATCAGTGAAGCCGGGCTGGAAATCGTCGACGTCGAGAGCTTGCGTCTGCACTACGCACGTACGCTCGATCACTGGAGCGAACGCCTGGAGGACAACCTCGAAGCGGCCTCCAGACTCGTACCGGAACAAGCCCTGCGTATCTGGCGACTGTACCTGGCCGGTTGCGCTTACGCCTTTGCCCGGGGCTGGATCAACCTGCACCAGATTCTCGCGGTGAAGGCCCACGCCGATGGCAGTCATGAACTGCCATGGACCCGTGACGATATCTACCTCTAGAGAACCGGCGAAATAAGCCGGGCGACCCGCATGCCGACCTGCTGCAGGCGGTGAGTCTCCCGGCCTTCTCCTTTGGCGATTTCGTGGGCGTTGGCGAAATCATCGTTGAGCATCTGTTCCACCTCTGCGGCAAAGGCGCTGTCGACGGTCAGCAACATCACTTCGAAATTCAGCCGGAACGAACGGTTGTCCAGGTTGGCGCTGCCGATGGCGCTGATTTCGTGGTCGATCAACACCACTTTCTGGTGCAGGAAACCGGGCTCGTAACGGAACACCCGAACACCGGCGCGCACGGCTTCGAAGGCGTAGAGGCTGGAGGCGGCGTAGACGATTCGATGGTCGGGTCGAGACGGCAACAGCAGCCGCACATCCACACCCCGCAGGACCGCCAGACGCAACGCTGCGAATACGGCTTCATCGGGGATGAAGTACGGGCTGGTGATCCAGATCCGTTCCGTCGCTGCATGGATCGCTTCGACAAAGAACAGAGAACAGGTTTCGTAGGCGTCTGCCGGCCCGCTGGCGAGCAACTGGCACAGCACGCCGTCTTCCGGATAAACCTCGGGCAGGATCAGTGGCGGCAGGGCATGAGCCACCCAGAACCAGTCTTCAGCGAAAGACTCCTGCATGCACGCCACCACTGGCCCGCGCACTTGCACGTGGGTATCGCGCCAAGGGGCCAGGGGCGGTTTCTCGCCCATGTATTCATCACCGACGTTGTGCCCGCCAACGAAGCCGAGAATGCCGTCCACCACCACAATTTTGCGATGGTTACGGAAGTTCACCTGAAAGCGATTGAACCAGCCATTACGGGGGCCAAAAGCCTTGACCTCGACCCCGCCATCACGCAAGGCCTGCACGTAGCCGTTGGGTAGGGAATGGCTGCCGATTCGGTCATACAACAGATAGATCGCTACGCCTTCGGCGGCTTTCTTCAACAGCAAAGTCTGCAGGCGTTGACCGAGACGGTCGTCGTGGACGATGAAAAACTGGATCAGCACGGCCTCTTTCGCTTGGCCGATGGCATCGAAAATGGCCTCGAACGTCGACTGGCCGTTGATCAACAACCGCATCTGGTTATTGGCCAGGCAGGGCATGTGTCCGAGCTTGGGCATCGCTCTGAGCGAGGCGTAGGCAGAAGAAGCGCGGGCGGTGAGGGCTTCTTCTACCCAGGGCCGCCAGTTGAGTTCGGAAACAGCCTTGCGCATCTCGTCGTTGGCCTGCCGCCGGGCCTTGATGTAGCCATCAAAGGTGCTGCGGCCGAACATCAGGTAAGGGATCAGCGTCAGGTAAGGGATGAAAAACAGCGACAGGGCCCAGGCGATCGAGCCTTGGGCGGTACGGACGGTCAACACGGCGTGTATGGCCGCAATCATGCCCAGCGAGTGCAACAGGGCGATGGTATAACCGAAAATATGTGGTCCGAAGTAATCCATGGGGGCTGCCTTGCTCCTGAAGATTCAGTGCTTAACAGACCATGTTCCGTGCAGAATGTCGCTAATTAATTCGACCATGAACCGAAGCCCGCGGCTGACGTCTAACGGCCACTACTGATCAGGAGTTACTCGATGAACGTTCGTCTGCTGGGTTTGGCCATGGCACTGGGTTTGGCACTTCCTGTGGCGGCTCACGCGCAAATGCTGCAACCAGGATTGTGGGAGCTGACCACGAGCAACATGAAGGTCGACGAGCAGAATATGCCGGACCTGCAATTGATCCTCGGCCAGATCCAGAACCAGATGACTCCCGAGCAGCGTGCGCAGCTGGAAAAGCAGGGCATCACCATGGGCGGTAAAGGGATCCGGGCGTGCCTGACCCCTGAACAGGTCAAGACCGACAACATTCCGCTGACCGATCCGCAGTCGGGCTGCAAACAGGAAATCACCGACCGCTCCGGCAATCAGTGGAAATTCCGTTTCAGCTGCCCGAAAGCCCAGGGAGCCGGCGTGGCGACGTTCCTCAGTGATCGTGAATTCACCACCAAGGTCAACGGGACGTTCAACGCCACCGGCATTCAGCAGAAGGGCAGCCTCGAGTCCCGCGCCGTCTGGTTGGGGCAGGATTGCGGCACGGTGAAGCCAAGAGCTTAAAAAGCTTCGCGAGCAGGCTCGCTCCCACATTGGTTATGTGTCGCACACAAATCCCCTGTGGGAGCGAGCCTGCTCGCGAAAGCGTCCATTCAACCGCCCTGAATCCCCGGCCGACTTAACCACTCACACGCCGCCTCGACAGCCATCCGGCCAAAATCCTCCCCCGTGCGACTGCGCACACTGACGAACCCCCCAGCCTGTTCCATTTCGCCAACCACGACCAGGAACGGCACGGTCTGGCTGTGCTGGCGAATCTTGTAGCGGACCTTTTCGTTTCGCAGGTCGGCCTTTGCATGCACGCCTTTTTGGCGCAAGGACTCGGTCACCGCTTGTGCATAAGTCGCCTGACGTTCATCCATGCTCACGACGACCACATGGGGTGGAACGCGCCAGTGTTGCAGCTCCTGATGGCTGGACCAGCAGGTGCCGTAGATCCGTTGTTGCAACGTGCCGCTGATGTGATCGAGGGCAAACGCCTGCAAGACTTTGGTGGTTGGGACGTGCGGTCCATGGCTCTGGTACTCGGCGTCCCCCAGACGGTACAGCGACACGGCTTCGCGCGCCGGCCGACGACGGATCGAGTGATTGGTTGCTGCCAATGACTGCATACGCGCTTCGATTAGAGGCAGGTCTGCGGGGGTCAGCGGTTGCTCGACTGCAAACTCGTAATAGAAACCGTCACCCAGTTCCTTTCCCGCACGCAATTGCGCATGAGGGTGGAGTTGCTTGACTGCCATGGCCAGCATCAATGCACAGGAGCGACGCAGGATCTCCAGGCCGTCCGGCTCCCGGGGGGTGACAATGCTGACCCGGGCATCCGCCTCGATCAGGTATTCGCAGTCCACCAGTACACCATTGACCCTTCCCGCGACGGCCGCGATGGCCAGTTCGGGGCCGATGCTGGCGGCCACCTCGTGCACGGACAGCGGCTGGTCGTACTCACGCAATGAACCATCGGGCAGGGTGATCTGGATCATGGTCGGCGTACTCTGGTGCTTCTAACGAGCGTTATCGCATAAACCGTAGGGGTGCTTCATTAAGACGTTTGTCATGCCAGGCAATTTGTCCTGACACGATGGCTGGTTTTGGCCGCCAGTGTGGTGATTGGCAAAATCTGGTCCGCGACCGGTTCCAGCAACGCGGGCATTGCGAATCAGCGCGCTACTCATGCTCAGAACTCGTTTTGCAGGGCCTTGTAGCCGCGTACCAGGTCGACGTTGGTGCGCGCCACATCTTCGGAAAATTCCGAAGCACTGACGCTCACCGGCGGGTATTGCGAGAGGTCGGTGTTGGGGCCGATCCGCGTGGTGGAAGGTACGTAGAAAGCTTCAGGCAGGTCACGACCATCGACCACCGAGTTGTGCCGCACCACGCAACCGTCACCGACCACGCAGTTGAACAGCACGCTGTTGAAGCCGATGAACACTCGATTGCCAACGGTGCAGGGCCCATGAACGATCGAGCGGTGGGCGATGGAACTGAATTCGCCGATGGTCACCGCCGCACCGGATTTGGAGTGGATCACCACGCCGTCCTGGATGTTCGAGTTGGCGCCGATGGTGATCGGCTGCATGTCGCCCGAGTCATCGACTTCGTCAGCACGTATCACCGCGTAGGGGCCGACGAACACGTTCTCCCCGATCACCACTTTGCCGCAGATGATTGCCGTCTTGTCGACGTAGGCCGATTCGGCAATCAGCGGTAAATCTCCAGAGGGGTTCTTGCGGATCATGGCTTGCTCAACGCGTTGTAAAGGGTGTTGAGGTTGTACTCGAACAACCCTGTGAAGGTGCTGGCCGGACCACTCGCCGCCAGGGCATCGGAGTACAGCGTGCCGCCGATCTGAGCGCCGCTTTCATCCGCGATCTGCTTGAGCAGGCGGGCGTCCTTGATGTTTTCCATGAACACCGCCTTGACCTTGGCCTGACGAATCTGGGTAATCAGTGCGGCCACTTCGGCGGCTGAAGGCTCGCGCTCGGTTGAGAGTCCTTGAGGTGCCATGAACTCGATGCCGTAGGCTTGGCCGAGATAACCGAAGGCATCATGGGACGTCACGACCTTGCGGTTGCCCGGTGGCAGTGAGCCGAGTTTGGCCTTGGCTTCGGCGAGCAGGGTGTAGACCTGTTTCAGGTACAGCTGGCTGTTGCGCTCATAGTCGGCGGTGTTCGCCGGGTCAGCGGCGATCAGCGCTTTGGTGATGTTGGTGATGTACAGCTCGGTGTTCGCCAGGTTATGCCAGGCGTGCGGGTCGGGAACGGTTTCGCCGTCTTCATCCAGGCTACGGGGTATGACACCGTGGCTTGCGCTGATGACCGGCGCCCGAGTCTCCGTGCTCGTCACCAGGCGATCCAGCCAGGGCTCGAAACCCAGGCCGTTCTTGATGATGAGCCTGGCCTTGAGCAGCGCTTTGGCGTCGTCCGGTGTCGGCTCGTACGTGTGCGCATCCGCGTCCGGGCCGACCATGTTGGTGATCTGGATGTGATCCTTGCCAACCTGCCGGGTCATGTCGGCAAGGATGCTGAAGCTGGTGACCACCTGAAGTTTTTCGGCGGCAGACAGTGACATCGACACCATCAAGCTGAACAGCACAAGTAAAGCGCGCATCGGTTAACACCTCATTGGGATGTGAGCAAAGGCGGGTGGCGCAGCAAGCCGTGCACCGGCCCAAACACCACGGACAACAGATATCCACCGCCGGCCACCAACACGATTGCCGGGCCACTGGGCAGCGAGTAATAGAACGAGATCAATAAACCGAGCCATACCGAGAGGCTGCCGAGCACGGTGGCGACGACGATCAGTATTGGCAGGCGGCGACTCCAGAAACGTGCCGCGGCGGCAGGCAACATCATCAGGCCGACTACCATCAACGCGCCGATCGCCTGGAAGCCGATGACCAGATTCAACACCACCAGCGTCAGGAATACGCCGTGGGCCAGTGGGCCGAGTCGGCTGACGGTTTGCAGAAAAAGCGGGTCGAGGGTGTCGAGCAGCAGTGGTTTGTAGATCAGTGCCATGGCCATCAGGCTCAGGCCCGAGACCCAAAGCATGCCGGTCAAGGTCGGGCCGTCGACTGCCAGCGCGGAACCAAACAGCAGGTGCAACAGGTCCAGGCGTTTGCCGGCGATGCCGAGAATCAGCACGCCACCGGCCAGGGAAATCGGGTAGATCGCCGCAAGGCTGGCGTCCTCTCGCAGGCCGGTGCGTCGCGTAATCCAGGCCGCGAGGCCTGCCATGCTCAGGCCCGCGCCGAGGCCACCGATGGTCAACGCCGGGAGGCTCAACCCGGCAAACCAGAAACCTAACGCCGCACCGGGGAGGATGCCGTGGGCGACGGCATCACCGATCAGGCTCATGCGTCTGAGGATCAGAAATACCCCCAGGGGCGCCGTGCTGCATGCCAGGACCAATCCACCGAGAAGCGCTCGGCGCATGAACACGAATTCGTGGAACGGTTGCCAGAGATGCGCGGCAGCGATCATCAGGCCACCTGCGATTGAGGTTGTTGGCGGATCAGTTCGGCGCTCGGGCCGAATACACAACCGTTGCTTTTGATCAGCAATGTATGTGGGATGTGCTCGCGAACAGCGGCGAGGTCATGGCACACGACCACCAGTGTCCGGCCGTCGAGGTGCCAATCGTGTATGTGTTTCCAGAGCAATGCCTGACCGAGTTCATCGAGGGCCGCGTGGGGTTCATCGAGCAACAGCACGGGTGCGTCTGTCAGGCTCAATCGGGCGAGCAGGGCGCGTTGCAATTCGCCGCCGGAAAGGGCCATCAAGGGTCGATCTTCCAGGCCATTCAGGCACCAGTTTTCGAGGACGGTTGCCAGTCGTTGGCTACGGATTACCGGTGATTGTTTGTTGCCCCAGAAACCGGCGGCGACCAATGCCTGAAGGCTGATCGGAAATTGCCTGTCCAAGTGTTGTTGCTGGGGCAGGAACGACACACCGCCCTTGAGTGGAACCTCCAGTCGAACCTTTCCGGCCAACGGTTTTTGCAGGCCGGCGATGACCTTCAGCAGGCTGCTTTTCCCGGAGCCGTTCGCACCGATGATGGCAGTCAGGCTGCCATTCGACAGTTCGAAGTCCAGCGCTGGCGTCAGTGGCTGCCCCAGTGCGCCCCAGCGCAAGGCGTGGCAACCGATCATGCGACCTCCCAGTTGAAACGGCTTTCGGCTACGGCGTCGTGGGCGTGCAGGCTTTCGGCGTGGATCACACGAATGTGGAAGGCGTTAATGCCCGTGGAGCGCTTCAGGGCCAGATTCAAGCGGCGTGCGGCGTCCTCACAGAACATCAGGTTCTGACCATTGGCGAGGGCGAAGGCCTGTTCGTCGGCGCGTTTTACCGCTGTTTGAACGGCTGTGCCGAGTGCGGCTTCAGCGTCATTGATGACGGCAATCAGAGGCAACTCGTCCAAAAAATCAGCCAGCCGTACGCGCAACTTTGCGCTGCTGCGTTGGCTGTGAGGTGTGGCGACGATGCCATTCGTGGAGCCGAGCCACGCTAAAACGTCGGCGTGTTGCAGTGGCTTGTTGGTGAAATCATCGACGAACTGCTGCTGAATCAACTGTCGAGAAAGAGCAGCAGAACACGGGCAGGTTGAGGAATAAGGCACCTCGATTTTTAGTTCCACGTGGAACATTGCGTTTTTCAAACGTGCTTCGATGCTGATCGGATAGCTTTTCCAGCCCGCCAATGGACTGATTAGCGCGGGCCTTTTCAGCAACAAATCGGCGTGAAGGGTCAAGTGGGCGCTGCTGGACAGCCCTTCATGGCTCTCAAGAAAACGCTGCAAAACCCGCCGCAATAAAGCCGCTGAAAGGCTTTCCTGTTCCAACAATTCAAGTGCCAGATAGAGCCGTGACATGTGAATGCCACGCGCGTTGCCATCGTCGAGGCTCACGCCGGCATCGGCCTTTGCATTCAGTCGTTGGCCCTCAAACAAAACGGGAAGAGCAATGCCGCACATGCCCACCCACTCCAGTGGCAGGGCTTGGCGTGAGGCCTGCGCGGCGATATCCGGCAGAGTCAGCGCATTCATGAGCAGGTCCATCGTGGGAGTTGATTGGTAATGTTATAGTATTACGATCAAGTCGACGATGCCTTTTTCATGAACAGGTCTTCATCATGCACAGACGTCATTTGCCTGGCAGCAAGAGCAGAAAAACAAGCCGGCCTAACAGCCAGCGATCCGGCTGCAGGTGAACCTGGCGCTGCTTCCGCCGGAGCTGGAAAACCGGTTGATCGTGGTCCAGCCGACGCGCCGGTTGTAGCCAACCCAGGTCTCGCCGTCGGAAGCGATACCGGTGAAAAACGTAAGCTGGCCGTAGCGGCTGCTGGTTTGTGCCCAATAGCGTTTTCCGGCTACTTCGAAACCCCGCAAATAGATCGTGCTTCCGGCGGTATTGACGCTGTAGGCGTTGCCATCCGCATCCACGCAGGCCAGCAGGTTGGCGCTGCGAGTGCACTTGGCCAGGCTCGGGACCTGTGCCATCGCGTCGGCAGCCACCAGCAGGGGGAGCATGATCAATACGGGTTTAAGGGCGTTGCGCATGGGCTTTCTCACGAGGGTAGCGGCGTTCAGCATCCTGTCGTTTGCCCTGCTGAGCAAGAGGGGATGGCTTATTGATGTTGTTACAGTATAACATTGTGTAAGCCCGACACAGCGACCGGGCATCCCTGTGAGGAATATACAGATGTCCAATCGACTCCCCGTGACCGTTCTCTCCGGCTTTCTTGGTGCCGGAAAAAGTACACTTATTAATTACATACTACGTAATCGCGATGGTTTGCGGGTTGCAGTCATCGTCAACGATATGAGCGAAATCAACGTCGATGGCACCGAAGTCCAGCGCGATGTCAGCCTTAATCGGGCTGAAGAACGGTTGGTGGAAATGAGTAACGGGTGTATTTGCTGTACGTTACGTGAAGATTTGCTGGAGGAAGTGAGCCAACTCGCCAGGGAGGGTCGCTTCGACTATCTGCTGATCGAGTCCACTGGTATTTCCGAACCGCTGCCGGTGGCGGAAACCTTTACCTTCCGCGATGAAAACGGCCAGAGCCTCAACGACATCGCACGTCTGGACACCATGGTCACGGTGGTCGATGGCATGAACTTCCTGCTCGATTACCAGGCTGCCGATAGCCTGGCTTCCCGAGGAGAAACACTAGGGGAGGAAGACGAACGTTCGATTACCGATCTGTTGATTGAGCAGGTCGAGTTCGCCGATGTGATTTTGCTCAGCAAGATCGACTTGATCAGCAGCCACCAGCGTGAGGAGTTGATCGCCATACTTGAACGGCTCAACGCCAGGGCGGAAATCATTGCGATGTCGATGGGTGAAATCCCCTTGAACAAGATTCTCAACACCGGTCGTTTTGACTTCGAAAAGGCTGCCCAGGCACCGGGATGGTTGCAGGAGCTGCGCGGCGAGCATGTGCCGGAAACCGAAGAATACGGCATTGCTTCCAGTGCTTACCGGGCTCGCCGACCGTTCCATCCACAGCGTTTCTTCAACTTCATCGACGGTCCTTGGGACAACGGCAAACTGCTGCGCTCCAAGGGCTTTTTCTGGCTGGCGAGCAAGCACATGGATGCCGGCAGCTGGTCTCAGGCCGGTGGTTTGATGCGCTACGGCTTCGCCGGACGCTGGTGGCGTTTCGTACCGAAAAACCAATGGCCGCAAGACGAAGAAAGTACCGCCGGGATCATGAAAAACTGGACCGCTGACAGCGGGGACTGTCGTCAGGAACTGGTTTTCATCGGCCAGAACATCGACTTCACGCAGCTTGCGGCCGAGCTGGACGCATGTCTGCTGACCGATGAGGAAATGGCGCTGGGCGTAGAGGGCTGGCATTTGCTGCCTGATCCATTCGGCCCTTGGTACGAAGAAGCTGCCTGATCCTCTGCTGGCGCTTCAGGGCCTGATCCAGGTGCCCTGGTTCTGGGCCTCGCAGTACGGCTGCAAATACGCCGCGTCGGTGGCAACGTCGTAATAGTGAATATCCTGTCGGTAGGGCATATTGGCGACTTGGGCGTTGCTGCAGATACCAAATGCGCCGCCGGGACATTGATCGACATACTGCACATCGACTTTCTGCCCAGCCAGGTTCGGTTGGCAGAAACCATCGGCGAAGAGTTTTGGCGGGATGTTGCGGTTCTGCTGGCAAACCTGGACATCAAGCCGCTCGCCCTGGCTATGAACCACACAAGCCTGGGCCAGCGCTTCGCCTGAAACGAGTGCCAGGAGCAACGCCAAGCCAATCAACCGCATCCATCACCTCCTCAGAAATCATCAACCATGCTGCAGAATATCCCCACTCATGTCATTGCCGGCCCCTTGGGTGCCGGCAAGACCAGCCTGATCAAGCACCTGCTGGCCCAGCGCCCGGCTGGCGAGCGGTGGGCGGTGTTGATCAACGAGTTTGGCCAGATCGGTCTCGACGCTGCGCTACTGACCCAGGACGCCGATGGTATCGCACTGGGGGAAGTGGCCGGGGGCTGCTTGTGTTGCGTCAACGGTGCGCCGTTTCAGATTGGTCTTGGGCGCTTGTTGCGCAAGGCACAACCGGATCGGCTGTTCATCGAACCCTCGGGGCTGGGGCATCCGGCGCAGCTGCTCAGGCAATTGAGCGAAGCGCCGTGGCAAGGCGTATTGGCTGTCCAGCCTTGTGTGCTGGTGTTGGATGCCCAGTCGCTCGCCGCGGGCAAACCGCTGCCGGATGTTCAACAGCAAGCGCTGGGCCATGCGGGATTGTTACTGTTGAACAAGTCTGAAGAACTCGAAGAAGAAAGCCGCCAGCGAATCACCGGGCAATTGCCGCCGCTCCCCCTGCACTGGACGCAACAGGCGGCTTTACCCTTGAGCGAGTTGCCGGGGCTGCATGCCAAAGCGCTGGCAGGTGTGGATAACTTCGTCTTGCCCAAGGGATTGGCGCAGCTGCCGGCGGTCTGGAGTGATCCCGCGTTGCCCATTTGCTTGAGTCAGGAACAGGACGGAGGCTGGAGCATCGGATGGCGTTGGCACCCAAGCCAGGTGTTTGATGCCGCTCTGGTTGGCCGGTGGCTTGACTGCCTTGGCTGGAAGCGGGCGAAGCTGGTTATCCACAGCGCCCACGGGTGGGTCTCGGCGAACGCTGTGGATAACTCGGTGCTGGACTGGCAGCCCAGTGAATGGCGGCAGGATTCGCGTATCGAGCTGATTTTCAGTGAAACGCAGAACGCAGAACGACTGCAGCGTGAGCTGGCAGCATGTCGATCCGGATCGGGTTAATGGCTCAAGGTCGCCACTTGGTGTGTTCCTGACGCCACTGGCTCAGCTCGATCACTTGCGCGCGAGGTTTCGCCACTTCGACCACCGGTTCGGTTTCGTCGAACGGGACCGGGTAGGGCGCGAGCTCAATCTGTGCGCTGTGAGCGCCGAATTGGGTGATGGTACCGTTGTGGCGGGTTTCGCCCGTCACGGTGAACTCGAAGTTATACACACGGGCCAGGCGTCGCCGACCACTGGCATCCCTGATGAACGCGATTCTTTTCAAGGCCACGTTGCCGTCGAGCAATTCGATCCCGAGTTTGCCGCAATGCTGCTTGACCCGCTCCAGCGCGCGCTCGCGCAAGCCGTGGTTGTGCCATAGCCATGCGCCGGCAGTGGCGAACAGCATCAGCACGAATATATTTCCAAGGGTCAGCATCAACAGGGTGCTCCAACAAGATAGTGTCAGCTTAACTGTGTCGCTGGTCTGTCGTACAGGCTGCGTTTAGTCGCATACTGCGCGGCTAGAATTTCAATCGTTTTACGGAAATCCACCGCATGAAACGTACACCGCATTTGCTCGCTATCCAGTCCCACGTGGTATTCGGTCACGCCGGCAACAGTGCCGCGGTATTCCCGATGCAACGGGTCGGGGTGAATGTCTGGCCGCTCAACACTGTGCAGTTCTCCAATCACACCCAGTACGGTCAGTGGGCCGGTGAAGTGTTGGCGCCGCACCAGATACCTGACCTGGTCGAAGGCATCGCGGCGATTGGCGAGCTGGGCAACTGCGATGCGGTGCTCTCCGGTTACCTCGGCAGTGCGGCCCAGGGCCGGGCGATCCTGACGGGGGTGGAGCGGATCAAGTCGATGAACCCCAAGGCGCTGTACCTGTGTGACCCGGTCATGGGGCATCCGGAGAAGGGCTGCAGTGTTCCGGCGGAGGTCAGTGATTTTCTGCTGGAGGAGGCCGCCGCCGTGGCGGACTTCATGTGCCCGAACCAGCTGGAGCTGGACAGCTTCTCCGGACGCAAGCCGCAGTCGCTGTTCGATTGCCTGGCAATGGCGCGTGCATTGTTGGTGCGCGGTCCGAAAGCGGTGCTGGTCAAGCATCTGGACTACCCAGGCAAGTCTGCTGAGGTCTTCGAGATGCTGCTGGTGACGGCCGAAGGCAGCTGGCATTTGCAGCGCCCGTTGCTGGCGTTCCCGCGTCAGCCGGTGGGCGTGGGCGATCTGACGTCCGGCCTGTTCCTGGCGCGTGTGCTGCTGGGCGACAGCCTGGTGGCCGCGTTCGAGTTCACGGCATCGGCGGTGCATGAAGTACTGCTGGAAACCCAGGCTTGTGCCAGCTACGAGTTGGAACTGGTTCGGGCTCAGGACCGGATTGCCCATCCGCGGGTGCGGTTCGAGGCGACCTCGATCAGCCTTTGATTCTGCGTTGCCCCCATTCGCGAGCAGGCTCCCACATTTGATCTTCGGTATTGCATAGATCCAGTGTGGGAGCGGGCTTGCTCGCGAATGGCTATCTAACGAACACCATCAGCCTGACAGACCAGCTCAGGCGTCGCCCTTGATTTCCTGATAGCGCTTTTCCAGCTCCTGACGAATCTGCCGACGCTGCTGGGCCTGCATATAGCGGCGCTTGTCTTCGCTGTTCTGCGGTTGCAGCGGTGGTACCGATGCAGGTTTACGCTGCTCATCCACCGCGACCATGGTGAAGAAGCAACTGTTGGTATGGCGCACCGAGCGTTCGCGGATGTTCTCGGTCACCACTTTGATGCCCACCTCCATGGAGGTGTTGCCGGTGTAGTTGACCGAGGCCAGGAAGGTCACCAGTTCGCCGACATGGATCGGCTCACGGAAAATGACCTGATCCACCGACAAGGTCACCACATAGCGGCCGGCATAACGGCTGGCGCAGGCGTAGGCCACTTCGTCGAGGTATTTGAGCAGGGTGCCGCCGTGAACATTGCCAGAGAAATTGGCCATGTCGGGGGTCATCAATACCGTCATCGACAGCTGGGCGTTTCCGGGTTCCATAGCATTCTCACGGGTCAAGGCCAGGTTTGAGGGATGCACCTCTGCGGGTGCCTCGGCGGTTTTTTTTCAAACCAACAGTTATCGGGACGCCGGGTGCCGGGTCGCCGTCACGCCGGATCGATCTGTTTCCATATATTGCACCGCCTTTCTGCCAGAAGTCGCGGTGTTACCCTGCAAAAAAGCCCCGCCTCAAGGGCATTTCCTACGTGCAATTCCGATTTTTGTTCTGCTCGATCAGACTTTTCCTGCGTCCGGGGATCGAGCAATACCACCCAGGGAGTCTCACGCCATGCATGCCATCAGTTTCATTCAGGATCTGGCAGTGATCATGTTGATCGCAGGCGTGGTCACCGTGGTCTTCCATCGCCTGAAACAACCGGTGGTACTGGGATACATCGTCGCCGGTTTCATCATTGGCCCGCACACCCCGCCATTCGGCCTGATCCACGACGAAGAAACCATCAAGACCCTGGCCGAGCTCGGTGTGATATTCCTGATGTTCTGCCTGGGCCTGGAGTTCAGCCTGCGCAAGTTGTTCAAGGTCGGTGCCACGGCATTCATCGCGGCATTCCTGGAAATCGTGCTGATGATCTGGATCGGCTACGAGATCGGTCGCTGGTTCGACTGGAACACCATGGATTCACTGTTCCTCGGCGCGATCCTGGCGATTTCCTCGACCACCATCATCGTCAAGGCGCTCAATGATCTGAAGCTGAAAAACGAGCGGTTTGCCCAGTTGATATTCGGAGTGCTGATCGTCGAAGACATTCTGGGCATCGGCATCATCGCGCTGCTGTCCAGCATCGCAGTCAGCGGTACGGTCAGCTCCGGCGAAGTGTTTTCCACGGTCGGCAAACTGTCGCTGTTCATGATCGTCGCCTTGGTCATTGGCATCCTGATGGTGCCGCGACTGTTGGCCTACGTCGCCAGATTCGAAAGCAACGAAATGCTGCTGATCACGGTGCTGGGCCTGTGTTTTGGCTTCTGCCTGCTAGTGGTCAAGCTTGAATACAGCATGGTCCTCGGTGCATTCCTGATCGGCGCGATCATGGCGGAATCCCGGCAACTGCTGAAAATCGAGCGTTTGATTGAACCGGTTCGCGATCTTTTCAGTGCGATTTTCTTTGTGGCCATCGGGCTGATGCTCGATCCGGCAATCCTGCTTCAGTACGCCTGGCCAATCGCGGTAATCACCGTAGCCGTGGTGCTCGGCAAGATGTTGTCCTGCGGCCTTGGTGCATTTATCGCCGGCAATGACGGACGTACCTCACTGCGAGTCGGGATGGGTCTTTCACAGATTGGCGAATTCTCTTTCATCATCGCGGCACTGGGCATGACGTTGCAGGTCACCAGTAACTTTTTATACCCCGTGGCTGTGGCGGTTTCGGTGATCACGACCCTGCTGACGCCTTATCTGATCCGTGCGGCTGATCCATTGTCGATCAAGCTTGCCAGCGCGATGCCAGAACGCTTGGGGCGGGTGCTGGGGATGTATGGCGAATGGCTGCGCAGCATCCAGCCGCAGGGTGAGGGCGCGTTACTGGCATCCATGATTCGCAGGATCTTGCTGCAGGTGGGCGTCAATCTAGCGCTGGTGATCGCGATCTTCTTCTCGGGCGCGTACTTCGCCGAACGCATGTCGGCTTACCTGCAAGGCTGGATCAGCGATCCGAGCTGGCAAAAGGCGTTGATCTGGGGCGGGGCGCTGTTGTTATCGCTGCCTTTTTTGATTGCGGCGTACCGCAAGCTAAAGGCGCTGTCGATGTTGCTCGCGGAAATGGGCGTGAAGCCGGAGATGGCCGGGCGCCACACGCAGCGAGTGCGCCGGGTGATCGCCGAAGTGATCCCGATCCTGTCGCTGCTGGTGATCTTTTTTCTGCTGGCAGCCTTGTCGGCCAGTATTCTGCCGACCAACAAGTTGCTGGTACTGATCGCCGTGGTCGCGGCCGCCGTGGCGGCGCTGTTGTGGCGCTGGTTCATTCGTGTGCATACGCGGATGCAGGTGGCGTTGCTGGAAACCCTCGACAATCACAAGGAGTCGTCCGGGCATTGACCACCCCGCGGCGTTGACTGGATCAGCTTTCCAGCCAGACGTCCCGTGCCCAGTGCCAAACCGACTCCCAGGTCTCTTCGGCGATCAGTTCTTCTTCGGCCTGCCAAAGCACCACGGTGCCGTCTTCTTCGACACAATAGTAGTCATCACCGTCCTGGCAGATCGGGATCAGGCTGCGATCGACGCCGGCGTCCCAGGCGTTGGCGGCAACGTCGGGCAGGTAGGTGTGGGATTGCGGGTCGGTCACAGTGACCGGTTCCAGGCTGCCGTAGACCACATCGCTGACGGTCAGCAGAAATTCTCTGAAGACGAACGGAATGTCGATGAACAGTTGTTCTTCGATTTCGACCAGCAGGTCTTCGTCGGGCAACTCCAAGGGGACCGGTACCGGTTCGTTGGCTTCACGCAGTTGTTCGATGATTTCTTCCACGTCCGGGATCCTCTTGCTTGTATGGCGCGGTTTATATGGGGCGGTTTATACAGTAGCTTGCTATAGATGCAACCGCGAAATAGAAAACCCCGGCCTGGGCCGGGGTTTTGTTTACAACAAGTGAAACGCGGAGGGTGATCAGCCGTTCTGGCGGATACCGGCTACCAGCCAAGGCTGGTTTTCGCCCTGTGCACGTTCCATGTTCCAGCTTTCGCTGAAGACTTCGCCCTGGTCGAAACGCGAGGTTTTCGACAGGCCAGTGAAGGTCAGGGTGGCGATGGTCTTGTCGGCGCGATCGTCCACACCGTCCAGCTGTACATTGAGGTTATCGATGTAGGTGGACTGGAAGCCGTCGCCCAGGTCAGCACGTTCACGCTTGAGGAACTCCAGCATTTGCGGAGTCACGAACTCGGCGATCTTGTCCATTTCGTTGGCGTCCCAGTGCTGTTGCAGGGACTGGAAGTGATTGCGTGCCGCTTCGACGAAGTTTCCTTCGTTGAACCAGGCTGGGGCGTTGATCACCGGGCGAGCGGCAACAGGCGCTGCCGAACCACCGAAGATCGAACCGCCGGCAGGCTTTTGTTCGAACGCCTCACGTTGCATCGGCGCGTGGCCAGCCGGAGCGTACTGCTCCTGCTGCTTGCGACGACGGGCGGCGATAAAACGGAAGACCAGGAACGCAATGACGGCCATGATCAGGATGTCGAAGATCTGCATGCCCTG
This sequence comes from Pseudomonas sp. BF-R-30, assembly GCF_019956175.1. Taxonomy (NCBI): domain Bacteria; kingdom Pseudomonadati; phylum Pseudomonadota; class Gammaproteobacteria; order Pseudomonadales; family Pseudomonadaceae; genus Pseudomonas; species Pseudomonas sp. BF-R-30. The sequence goes on from NZ_JAHBDE010000076.1 coordinate 161,646, forward strand.
GAAGCCGTCACCCATGAACATGGATGCGAGCAGGCCACCGGCCGCGATACCGGCCAGTGGGCCGAGCCAGCGCGAAGCGCCACCGGCCTTGGCAGCAGCGCCAGCGGCACCGGCAGCACCAGCGGTCGCCGCAGCGCCACCCATGCCTGGAGAAGAAGGAGCCATCTGGCTGGTCTGGTGAGTCGGCGCAGCGCCTGCGCTTTTGCCACCACCGAAGCGCTTGGCGGCATTGACGTCGAGACTCATCGTCAGGCCGATGCACAACGCCATGGCGATGCTAAGAAAACGTTTCATAAAGGGAATTCCCATTTGTGGAAGGCACGCGCGCCATGTTGCACAGGTGAAGTGTTGCTGGCTAGCGGCAGAGTGTTTCGGGCTTTTGCCTGACAGGTCGTGTTCAGCTCCAGTCCGTGCAATAAGGCCTTTTGACTTTGATCTGTCAGATGAGTGGACAGGGCTTGTAGGACGCTTGCCTAGCGTCGCAGGGCAAGCATGACCACCCCGGCCGTGATCAGGCCTATTCCGCCCCATTGGCGCAAGTCGAGTTTTTCACCCAGCAGGACAACGCCAAGGACAGCCACCAGCACCACGCTGAGTTTGTCCACTGGAGCAACCAGTGACGCCGGACCGACCTTGAGTGCGCGGAAATAGCAGATCCACGATGCACCGGTGGCAAGGCCCGACAACAGCAGGAACAGGTAGCTCTTCGCAGAGATCGATCCCAAGGACTGATATTGGCCCGTGGCGTACAAAATCAAGGCCAGGCTGACCAATACCACTATCGTACGCAGCAGGGTGGCGAAGTCGGAGTTGACGTTTTCGATGCCGACTTTCGCGAAAATGGCGGTCATTGCCGCGAATGCCGCGGATAACAGGGCCCAGAATGTCCAGGAGGAAAAAAAGCCTGAGCCCATGACGGTTCCTTGATTGCTTACATGAACCTGGAGACTACACAGAACCTTGTGGGAGCGGGCTTGCTCGCGAAAGCGGAGTGTCAGGCAACATCGATAGAGAGTGATCCACCGTATTCGCGAGCAAGCCCGCTCCCACATTGATCCTTCGACGATCTTTAGATTGCTTCCAGTTTGGCATAACCCAGCATCAACCACTTGCTGCCTTCGCTGAAGTTCACCTGCACCCGGGCCTGAGCCCCGGCGCCTTCGAAGTTGAGGATCACACCGTCACCGAAGATCGAGTGGCGCACAGTCTGGCCCAGGCTGAAGCCGGTCTGCGGAATCTCGCTGCCGCTGAACAGGTTGCTGCCACTCATCGACTGGTTGCCACCGAACGGACGGCTGACGCTGTTGGACAGCCGCACCTCCTGAATCAGGCCTTTCGGAACTTCGCGTACGAAGCGCGACACCTTGTTGTAGGTCTCGCTGCCATACAGGCGGCGGGTTTCGGCGAAGGTCATCACCAGGTTCTGCATGGCCCGGGTGATGCCTACGTAGGCCAGACGACGCTCTTCCTCCAGGCGGCCGGGTTCTTCCAGGCTCATCTTGTGCGGGAACAGGCCTTCTTCCATGCCCACCAGGAACACGTAAGGGAACTCCAGGCCTTTGGCGCTGTGCAGGGTCATCAGCTGGATGCTGTCTTCGTGCTCGTCGGCCTGGGTATCACCGGCTTCCAGCGACGCATGACCAAGGAATGCTGCCAATGGCGTCAGGTCTTCGTCTTCTTCGCTGTTTTCGAAGTTGCGCGCGGCGCTGACCAGTTCCTCAAGGTTTTCTACCCGGGCCTGGCCTTTCTCGCCTTTTTCCGCTTCGTGATAGGCGATCAGCCCCGACTGCTCGATGACGGTCTGGGTCATCAGGTGCAGTGGCATTTCCATGCACTTGGCGGCGAGGTTCTCGATCAGCTCGATAAACGCGCCGAGGGCACCGGCTGCGCGACCGGTCAGGCCTTTGTTGGCCACCAGTTGGCGCATCGCTTCCCACATCGACACATCGCTGTGGCGCGCATGGTCGCGGATCGCTTCGACGGTTTTCTCGCCGATGCCACGGGCCGGTACGTTGATGACCCGTTCCAGCGCAGCATCGTTACCGCGGCCTTCGAGCAAGCGCATGTAGGCCATGGCGTTCTTGATTTCGGCGCGTTCGAAGAAGCGCTGACCGCCATAGATGCGGTAGGGAATGCGCTCGCGCAGCAAGGCTTCTTCCAGAACCCGCGACTGGGCGTTGGAGCGGTACAGAATCGCGATATCGCTTCGAGACAAGCCGGTTTTCAGCGCGCTTTCGATGGTTTCGACAACGTAGCGTGCTTCGTCGTGCTCGTTGAAGGCGGCGTACAGGTTGATCGCTTCTCCGTCGCCACCGTCTGTCCAAAGCTCTTTGCCCAGGCGCCCGGTGTTGTTGGCGATCAAGGCGTTGGCAGCCTTCAGGATGCCGGCGGTGGAGCGATAGTTCTGCTCCAGGCGAATGGTTTCGGCGTCCGGGAAGTCTTCGGAATACTGGTAGATGTTCTCGATTTTCGCGCCGCGCCAGCCGTAGATCGACTGGTCGTCGTCGCCCACCACCATCAGGCTGTCGCCACCCTTGGCCAACAGGCGCAACCAGGCGTATTGCACGGCGTTGGTGTCCTGGAACTCGTCTACCAGAATGTGCCGGAAACGCTTTTGATAGTGAGCGAGCAGGCCTGGGTGATCGCGCCACAGATCGAGTGCGCGCAGCAGCAATTCGGAGAAGTCGATGACACCGGCACGCAGGCAGGCGGCCTCGTAGGCCTCATAGATACCGCGCATGGTTGCCAGGAACAGGTCGCCACTGGCTTGAATGTGTTGCGGGCGCAGGCCTTCGTCTTTCTGGCCGTTGATGAACCATTGGGCCTGACGGGCCGGCCAACGCTGTTCGTCCAGGCCGAGCTCGCGGATCACCCGCTTGACCAACCGCTGCTGGTCATCGCTGTCGAGAATCTGGAAGGTCTGGCTTAAGCCCGCTTCCTGCCAGTGTGCCCGCAGAAGGCGATGCGCCAGGCCGTGGAAGGTGCCAACCCACATGCCGGCCGGGTTGATACCCATCAACTGCTCGATGCGCTGGCGCATCTCGGCAGCGGCCTTGTTGGTGAAGGTCACCGACAGGATGGAGTGGGGCGAGGCGTTTTCGACCTGGATCAACCAGGCGATACGGTGCACCAGCACTCGGGTTTTACCGGAACCAGCACCGGCCAGGACCAACTGACGACCCACGGGGGCCGCTACGGCCTGGCGTTGGGCATCGTTGAGGGAGTTCAGCAGAAGGGAGAGATCATCGCGCATCGGGGCATTCTAGGGGGCCGCGACACACCGGGCAAACCCCGCTTCGCTTTAACCGATGAAAGTTATGCGAAGGACGACCGGTCAGTCATCGGCTGCAGGCATTGGCGGGGCGTGCCTTCAGCATTTTCAGTGGCATCGGCGTCCGAAAAAATTGGCGATTTATTGATCAGCAGCAGTTTGGTCCGGGCAATTGCTTGTGTATGCTCCGAGCAGTTTCGGGCACATGCTCATCATTATAAGAACAAGAACATCGCCTATGACCCTCAGCTTCGACCTGTCGGGCCCCACTGTGGAGCCCCGGGTGATCCGTAAACAGTACGCCATGGAAATGGCGGTCGAGCGCACGCGCCTGTTGTATCAAGGCTCGCTGCTGCCCACGTTGTTCATGCTGATCAATGGCCTGGTCTGTGCCGGTTTGCTCTGGAGCCCGCAGCGCTATTTCCTGGTCAGTGTCTGGCTGGTGTGGTTGTTGTCATTGGTGGCATTGCGGGTGATTCAGGTCGCAGCCTTTGATTCGGCCATTCCCAACCGTCAGGCCCATCCCATCTGGCGGCGGATGTTTCTGCTGGGCTCCGGCCTCACCGGTCTGACCCTGGCCGGTGCCGGCATCGCCCTGGTTCCCGCCGATAACTTCATTCAGCAAGCCTGGGTCTTCGGCCTCATCGGTGCCGCAGCGCTCTCGGCCAGCGTGGCTTATGCGGTCAGCTTGCCGGCCTTCCTGTCATTCACCTTGCCCTGCCTGTTGCCGGCCATCGCCTATATGTTCTGGGGGGCTGACGAACAGCAGCAAGGTTGGGGCTGGTTCGGGCTGATCCTGCTCGGTGCGTTGAGCGTGGTTGCCTGGCAAGTCAATCGATTGATCGATCGGGGCTTGATGCGACGCTTTCAGAACCAGGCACTGATCGAGCATCTGCAGCAGGCGCAAAGCTGCAGTGATCAGCTCAATCAGAAGCTGGCCAAGGAGATAGAACAGCGCCGACGTGCCGAGGACGAATTGCGAGAGATCCAGGTCGACCTGGAAAACCGAGTCGCTCAGCGCAGCCTGGAACTGGACGCCGCCAATCAGGCACTGAGCAAGAGTGAGGCGCGCCTGGCGCTGGCATTGAAGGCCAGCGAGTTGGGGTTGTGGGACTGGAATCTGCAAACCGACGAAGTCCATCACACACAAATTCAGGAATTGTTCGGCCTGGAGCCGGAACAGGTCACGGCGATATTGCGTCACCTCAAGCCGCGCCTTCACCCCGAGGATCTTCCTGCGCTGAAAAGGGCGCTGGTCGAGCATTTGAAGGGCCGCACCGAGGACTATCAAATCGAGTATCGCGTGCGGCATGGCGACGGCCACTGGGTCTGGATCGAGGACCGCGGGCGGGCAGTCGAGCGTGCCGACAACGGCCGGGTGATTCGCATGGTCGGCACTCGCCGCGATATCAGCGCCAGCAAAAGTCTGGAAGAGCAGCGGCAATTGGCGGCGACCGTGTTCGAGGCGGCCAGCGAAGGGATCGTGATTTTCGATCCTAACTACGTCCTGATCGCGATCAATCAAGCCTTCAGTCGGGTGACCGGTTATGACATCGACGACATGATCGGACGCAATGTCGTCGAGTTGCCATGCAGTCGCGATGCGCGTAGGCATTACTCCGCGATACATCAGGCGCTGGAACAGCAAGGCAGCTGGCAGGGCGAATTGGTGGAAACCCGCAAGAACGGCGAGATGTATCCGCAATGGCTGCAACTGAATGCCGTGCGCGATGTCCGGGGAAATGTGAGCCATATTGTGGGCTTCTTCGCTGATCTCTCGGCTCGTCGAGAGTCCGAACAGCGTATGCGCTATCTGACCCATTACGACGAACTTACCGGTCTGGCCAACCGCGCGATGTTTCGCGAACGACTCAACGAGGCTCATCAACGAGTGCGGCAGGGCGGTTATCGCAGCCTGGCGTTGCTGCACATCAATCTCGATCGGTTCAAGCAACTCAACGACAGCCTGGGGCATGAAGTCGCCGATCAGTTATTGCAGAAAATGGCCCGGCGACTGGTGAATGCATTGCCTGAAGCAGACACCATCGCGCGCCTTTCCGGTGATGAGTTTGCCGTGCTGTTCAATTCCTACGGCAACCTTTCGAGCCTGGCGAGAGTGGCGACTCGTCTGGCGAACAAGTTGCGTTTGCCGGTGAGCATTGACGGGCATGAGCTGGTGCTCAGCGCGTCGATGGGCATCAGCTTGTTGCCGGACAGCGCGCGGGAAGTATCGGCACTGGTCAGTCAGTCGAACATGGCAATGCAGCACGCCAAACACCTGGGTGGCGATAATTTCCAGTTTTACACCGACAGCTTGCAAGCCAGCACGTTGGAGCGTTTACAGCTGGAAAACCACTTGCGCAAAGCCATCGAAGACAAACAACTGAAGGTGTTTTACCAACCGAAACTGTGCCTGGCCACTGGCAGGTTGAATGCCGCAGAAGCCTTGGTGCGTTGGGATCATCCGACCATGGGCCGCGTGCCGCCGGGGGATTTCATTGGTCTGGCTGAAGAAACCGGATTGATCGGCCCGATCGGTGAGTTCGTGCTGCGTCAGGCCTGCTGGCAAGCCTGTGAGTGGCAACGGCAGGGACTCGAAGCAATTCGGGTGTCGGTCAATCTGTCGGTGCATCAATTGCGCCAAGGCAAGCTGGTCAGTCTGGTGCGGCAGGTGCTGGAAGAGACCGGGCTGGCGCCGCATCTGCTGGAGCTGGAACTCACTGAAAGCCAGTTGCTCGATAGCGTCGAACATATCATCGCGACCTTCCAGCAATTGCGTGATCTGGGGGTGAAGCTGGCCATCGATGATTTCGGCACGGGGTATTCGTCTCTGAGTTACCTCAAGCGGATTCCGGTGGATTACGTGAAGATCGATCAGGCGTTTATCCGGGGGCTGGGGGAAGGCACCGAGGATGCGGCGATCACCCGGGCGATCATTGCCATGGCTCATGGCTTGTCATTGAAGGTCGTCGCGGAAGGCGTGGAGCGGCAGGAGCAGCTTGAGTTTCTCAAGAGTGAGCGCTGCGACGAGGTTCAGGGTTACCTGATCAGTCGGCCGGTGGAGGCGCAAAGCTTGGCAGCCTTGCTAAGAGAGCCACGCGTCGAATGAATTGCTATCGTAATATCATGCCTCCCGACGGTAATAGTTAACCGGCGGGAGGCACGGTGTTACGTAAGGATGAAAACTAATTAGTCGGTGATTACAATCTCATCGATGTGATGCAGTAATCCGCCGTTGTAAAAGATACCAACGCTGGTTGGGGCGTGGTTTCCAAGCACTTTGTATTCTACTATTTTGTCTGTTAAAACCGGCAGTGAAATATCAGCAGTACGCTCAAGGACCAGCTCCAGAGGCAGAAAAGGAGTGTCCTGTACCTGGCTTAATACCAGCTTGGGTGTAATGCCGGAGTTGGCAACGGTTACAGTGCCGAATACTCGAAAAGAAGCGGCGCCAGGCATACGGTCAATTTGTACAGTCCAGTTTTTTGTTTGAATGCTCATTGTATTTAATTCCTTTTTAATAAGTTGTTTTGCTCCTGCGCAATTAATGTAGCAAGGTCAGCTTTGTTTTTGGTGATACTTGTTCTGGGACTATGTAAGTTTGTATGTTTGATTTTATTTGTTATTTAGTCGTTATCTGAACTTCCAGTGGCTCGATCGGAGGTTATCGTTTTCTTGTGGGCCTGATCGATCACTGGTTTACATCTGTCGACGAGGGCTACATGAGGTGTCCGCACCTGAAATCGAGGGATTCGGTAACGCATTGAGCAGGCAAAAAGCCGATTCATGTAGTATAACTACAAGCGTGCTACATCCCCGGCACCTGCCAATAACAAAGAGTCCAGCCCTTTGAATCTGCTGCAACACATCGCCCAGTCTCGCCACCTGTTACGCAAGTCGGAGCTCAAGGTCGCCGACCACGTGCTGCTTGATCCTGCGGCCGTGATGCACAGTTCCATGGCCGACCTGGCCCACAGCGTGGGCATCAGCGAACCGACCATCGTGCGTTTTTGCCGTGCCATCGGTTGTTCCGGCTTTCAGGACCTGAAGCTGAAGCTGGCCCAGAGCCTGGCGGCAGGTGCAAGTTTTGGCCAGTTTGCGATCCATGAGGATGATTCGGTCGCTGACTACAGCCTGAAAATTTTCGACACCACCCTGCATACGCTGATGGAGGTTCGCGAGAAACTCGATCCGCTGGAATTGCAGCGGGCGGTGACGCTGATGTCCCAGGCCCAGCGTGTCGAGTTCTATGGCTTTGGTGCCTCGGGTGCGGTCGCGGCGGACGCCCAGCACAAGTTCTTCCGCTTGCTGCTCACCGCTGCGGCGTATTCCGATCCGCACATGCAGGCGATGTCGGCCGTGACGCTCAAGCCAACCGACGTGGCGATCTGCATTTCCCAGTCCGGGCGCTCCAAGGACCTGCTGATCACTGCCAACCTGGTGCGTGAAAGCGGTGCCTCGTTGATCACCTTGTGCCCGAGCCAGACGCCGTTGGCCGAACTGTCTACGGTCAATCTGGCGATCGATGTGCATGAAGACACTGAAATCTATACGCCGCTGACTTCGCGTATCGCCCACCTGGTGGTGATCGACGTGCTGGCGATGGGCGTGGCCATGGCGCGTGGCCCGAGCCTGGTCAACCACCTCAAGAGCGTCAAGCGCAGCCTGCGCAGCTTGCGGTTGTCGCCCAAGTCGGTGAAAGCGCTGGACGATTGAGCCAGGCCTGAGATTGCATGAAGGTCGTTCCGACCTTATCGCGAGCAAGCTCGCTCCCACATTTGATCATGCGCGCCGCAGAACCAGTGGGAGTGAGCTCGCTCGCGATGGCGGCCTCGAATGCACCGCAATTTTCATCAGTTTGTAACGCCCGAGCCGCCAAATCGTCATCCCCGGTGCCTATCCTGAAACTCCCGTACTCGCCTTGGGAGACTCGAAATGGCCATGCCCTACGAAGAACGCAACAGCGCTGTCAAAACCCGTCGTCAGCAAGAAGATCAGCGCCGCATGGAATTCCGTCGCGCCATCGAAGATCGCTGCGAACGCCGTCAGCTTCTGGCCGAGATTGGCGATTTTCCAGAGCTGGAACTTAACTTTTGGCAGACATCTCCCGTAGCTTCCCGTCGAAACGCTCAACCAGCGCGCTGATCTGAATCCGTTCGCTACGGATAAACGCCAGGAAGGCGTGAGCCACCGGTGACAGGCGCTTTGCCTTGGCCTGCACCAGGCACCAGCTACGGAATAGCGGCAGTTCTTCGACCGGCAATTCGATCAGCCCACCGGTTGCCAGTTCAAGGCTCAGGGCGTGGCGCGTCAATAGCGCAACGCCCAGGCCCGCCAGTACACATTCACGCTGAGCTTCGGCAGACGAGACTTCCTGAGTCTGGTTGAAGTGCACGCGCTTCTCTTTGAAATATTCTTCGCACGCCAGCCGCGTCCCTGAGCCTGGCTCACGCAGCAGCAGTGTGTAGGGCTCGAGATCCTGCAAGCGCAGCGGCCCCATATGGCACAGCGGGTGATCCGGTGGCGCCACGGCGACGATCGGGTTGTTCAGGAACGGCAGGAATTCCAGGCCCATGTCCTGAGGCACCATGGACATGATCACCAGGTCATCGCGGTTGTCCGACAGGCGCCGAATGACCTGACCGCGATTGACCACCGTCAGTTGCAGGTTCACTTCCGGGTGCTGGCGTTTGAACGCGGCAAACAGATGCGGCACGAAGTATTTGGCGCTGGATTCAATCGCCAGCTTCAGTTGCCCCTGCAACGAGCCCTGCATGTCCGACAGTTGCATGTCGAGGTTTTCCAGGCGCCCGAAAATATCCCGACTGGCCCGCTGTAACGCTTCAGCCGCTTCGGTCATGTAGAGTTTTTTGCCGACGTAATCGAACAACGGCTGGCCAATCAGCTCTTCAAGTTGACGAATCTGTAGGCTGACGGCAGGTTGTGTGAGCGACATTTCCTCGGCCGCGCGGCTGTAGGAGCGCAAATCACAGACCTCGTTGAAGATCTGCAATTGCCGCAAAGTCATACGCATCAATGACTTACGCATTATCTGGTCGCTCTCGTCGCTGGCTGGTGAATCAACTATAAGTCTTTACTTATGCACGACCCAATTTTTATTCATTTTTGTTAATCCCTTGTGGACGCTAGTGTGGACCTGCGACCAAATTGAAACATTTGGTCACGCGTCGACCTGGGTTTAGCAGGTCGTGGGTACCACCGGCTCAAGGGAAACTCCAAGTGATAACAAAGATCCTGATCGCCAACCGTGGTGAGATTGCCGTACGAATCGTACGTGCCTGCGCCGAAATGGGCATTCGCTCGGTCGCGATCTACTCCGATGCCGACCGTCATGCCTTGCACGTCAAGCGAGCGGACGAGGCCCACAGCATTGGTGCCGAGCCACTGGCCGGTTACCTGAACCCGCGCAAGCTGGTGAACCTGGCTGTGGAAACCGGTTGCGATGCGCTGCACCCAGGCTACGGCTTCCTTTCGGAAAACGCCGAGCTGGCGGAGATCTGCGCCGAACGCGGGATCAAGTTCATTGGCCCGTCGGCTGAAGTGATTCGCCGCATGGGCGACAAGACCGAAGCCCGTCGCAGCATGATCAAGGCCGGTGTACCGGTGACCCCAGGCACCGAAGGCAACGTGTCGGGCATCGAAGAAGCTCTGACCGAAGGCGATCGCATCGGTTACCCGGTGATGCTCAAGGCCACTTCCGGTGGTGGCGGTCGCGGCATTCGTCGCTGCAACAGCCGTGAAGAACTCGAACAGGCTTTCCCACGTGTCATTTCCGAAGCCACCAAGGCTTTTGGTTCGGCGGAAGTGTTCCTGGAAAAATGTATCGTCAATCCGAAGCACATTGAAGCGCAAATTCTTGGCGACAGCTTCGGCAACGTGGTGCACTTGTTCGAACGTGACTGCTCGATCCAGCGCCGCAACCAGAAGCTGATCGAAATCGCCCCAAGCCCACAGTTGACCCCGGAACAGCGCGCCTATATCGGCGACCTGTCGGTGCGCGCAGCCAAGGCCGTGGGATACGAGAACGCCGGCACCGTGGAGTTCCTGCTCGCCGAGGGCGAGGTGTACTTCATGGAGATGAACACCCGGGTGCAGGTGGAACACACCATCACCGAAGAAATCACCGGCATCGACATTGTTCGCGAACAGATCCGCATTGCCTCCGGCCTGCCGCTTTCGGTGAAACAGGAAGACATCGTGCACCGCGGTTTCGCGCTGCAATTCCGGATCAACGCCGAAGACCCGAAAAACAACTTCCTGCCCAGCTTCGGCAAGATCACCCGTTACTACGCGCCCGGCGGTCCCGGCGTGCGCACCGATACGGCGATCTATACCGGCTACACCATTCCGCCGTTCTACGATTCGATGTGCCTGAAACTGGTGGTGTGGGCGCTGACCTGGGAAGAGGCGATGGACCGTGGCTTGCGCGCCCTGGATGACATGCGTCTGCAAGGGGTCAAGACCACCGCCGCGTACTACCAGGAAATCCTGCGTAACCCGGAATTCCGTAGCGGCCAGTTCAACACCAGCTTCGTTGAAAGCCACCCTGAACTGACCAACTACTCGATCAAGCGCAAACCCGAAGAGCTGGCCCTGGCCATCGCCGCCGCCATCGCCGCCCACGCAGGCCTGTGAGGAATAGAACAATGAGCAAACAAATCCACGTTACCGACACTATCCTGCGCGACGCCCACCAATCGCTGCTCGCCACCCGCATGCGCACCGAAGACATGCTGCCGATCTGCGACAAGCTCGACAAAGTCGGCTACTGGTCGCTGGAGTGCTGGGGCGGCGCGACGTTCGATGCCTGCGTACGTTTCCTGAAAGAAGATCCGTGGGAGCGTCTGCGCCAGTTGCGCGCCGCGCTGCCTAACACCCGCCTGCAAATGTTGTTGCGCGGCCAGAACCTGCTGGGCTACCGCCACTACAGCGACGACGTGGTCAAAGCCTTCGTGGCCAAGGCAGCGGTCAACGGCATCGACGTGTTCCGCATCTTCGACGCCATGAACGACGTGCGTAACCTGCGCGTGGCCATCGAAGCGGTGAAAGCCGCCGGCAAACACGCCCAGGGTACCATCGCCTACACCACCAGCCCGGTGCACACCATCGAGGCGTTCGTGAACCAGGCCAAGCAAATGGAGGCCATGGGTTGCGACTCGGTGGCGATCAAGGACATGGCCGGCCTGCTGACCCCGTACGCCACCGGCGAACTGGTCAAGGCTCTGAAAGCCGAGCAATCGCTGCCAGTGTTCATTCACTCCCACGACACTGCTGGCCTGGCCGCGATGTGCCAAATGAAGGCCATCGAAAACGGTGCCGATCACATCGACACCGCGATATCCAGCTTCGCATGGGGCACCAGCCACCCGGGTACCGAGTCGATGGTCGCCGCCCTTAAAGGCAGCGAGTTCGACACCGGCCTGAACCTGGAACTGCTGCAAGAGATCGGTCTGTACTTCTACGCGGTGCGCAAGAAGTACCACCAGTTCGAAAGCGAGTTCACCTCCGTCGACACTCGTGTTCAAGTCAACCAGGTACCGGGCGGGATGATTTCCAACCTGGCCAACCAGTTGAAAGAGCAGGGCGCGCTCAACCGCATGAGCGAAGTGCTGGCCGAAATCCCGCGCGTTCGTGAAGACCTCGGCTTCCCGCCGCTGGTGACCCCGACTTCGCAGATCGTCGGTACCCAGGCGTTCTTCAACGTGCTGGCCGGCGAGCGCTACAAGACCATCACCAACGAAGTGAAGCTGTACCTGCAAGGCGGCTACGGCAAGGCGCCGGGCACCGTGAACGAACAACTGCGTCGCCAGGCCATCGGCAGCGAAGAAGTGATCGACGTTCGCCCGGCCGACCTGCTCAAGCCGGAAATGGCCAAGCTGCGTGCCGACATCGGCGCTCTGGCCAAGTCTGAAGAAGACGTACTGACCTTCGCCATGTTCCCGGACATCGGTCGCAAGTTCCTCGAGGAACGCGCTGCTGGCACCCTCACGCCAGAGGTTCTGCTGCCGATTCCTGAAGCGGGTGGCGTGGCCTCTGCCGGTGGCGAAGGCGTGCCGACCGAGTTCGTCATCGACGTTCACGGTGAAACCTACCGCGTCGACATCACCGGCGTTGGCGTCAAGGCCGAAGGCAAGCGTCACTTCTACCTGTCCATCGACGGCATGCCGGAAGAAGTGGTGTTCGAGCCGCTCAACGAATTCGTCGGCGGCGGCAGCAGCAAGCGCAAGCAAGCCACTGCACCGGGTCACGTCAGCACCACCATGCCGGGCAACATCGTCGACGTGCTGGTCAAGGAGGGCGACACCGTCAAGGCAGGCCAGGCCGTGTTGATCACCGAAGCGATGAAGATGGAAACAGAAGTCCAGGCAGCCATCGCCGGTAAAGTCACCGCCATTCACGTGGCCAAGGGCGACCGGGTGAACCCGGGCGAGATCCTGATCGAGATCGAAGGCTGAGTTAACAGCCTCGATACAACGCTTTATACCTCGGGGGGGCATGTGCTCCCCTTTTTTTATGCCTGCAAATCCGTGCCTGAAAACCCTGTGGGAGCGCGCTTGCTCGCGATAGCGGAACATCAGTCTCAACAATTGCTGAATGTGATGCCGCCATCGCGAGCAAGCTCGCTCCCACAGGTACTGTGTCCCATCAGTGAAGTGGGTGTCGATTACCCGCGACACTCCACCAACGACTTCACCTGCCCCGAACCGGTCTGGTTCTCATCGCTCAGCCACTTTTCAAACCCCGCACCAATCGCCGGCCACTCCGAATCCAGGATCGAATACCACGCCGTATCCCGGTTCTGCCCCTTGACCACCATGTGCTGGCGGAACACACCCTCAAAACTGAAGCCCAAACGCTCGGCAGCATATTTGGAGCGAGCGTTGGCGTTGTTGCATTTCCATTCCAGGCGACGGTAACCCAGGGCAAAGGATTCCTTGGCCAGAAGGTAAACCGCCTCGGTGCTTTTCGGCGAACGCTGCATCGGGGCGCCGAAGGTGACGTGGCCGATTTCGATGCGGCCCTGGGCCGGGACGATGGACATCAGGCTGAGAATGCCCTGGACCTCGCCGCTGACGCGGTCGATCACGCTGAAGAAATACGGATCGCTGCTGGTCGCGTGGTTGTTCAGCCAGTCGTTGAAGACGCTGCGCTCCGGGAAGGGGCCGTAAGGCAGGTAGTCCCACAACTTCGGGTCAGCGCCCGGGCCTTGCAGGGCTTTGAACAGGTCGTCGCCGTGGCGCGCCGGGTCGAGTCTTTCCAGGCGGATGTAACGCCCTTCGAGCAGTTGAGTCGTGGGGGGCGGGACGCCTTTCCAGTCGGCGAGTGAAATCGACATGTTGTTCTCCTTGAACCTAGATGGCTTTGCGAAACTGGATGAAACCGGGGCGTTCGGCGATGCGCTCGTAGAGCTGGATCGCGGTGGCATTGGTTTCGTGGGTCAGCCAGTGGACCTTGTTGCAACCGTCGGCCTTGGCTGTGGTGTAGACGAACTCGATCAACTGGCGGCCGACGCCGGTACCACGGGTTTGCGGGACCACCAACAAGTCTTGCAGGTAGCAGGAGTTTTCGATTGCCCAGTTCGAACGATGGTAGATGAAGTGCACCATGCCCACCGCTTTGTCATCGGCCCAGGCGAGGGCGGCGTGGGTCGGTTCGCTCGGGTCGAGCATGCGCTGCCAGGTGCTTTGAGTGACGGTATCTGCAAGTTCGGTGTTGTAGAAGCGCAGGTAGGCTTGCCACAGCGGCAACCATGCCGCGTGATCACCGGCGGTGACTTGGCGAATGTCGATCTGACTCATGGTGATTTCCTTAGCGCATCAATTGGGCGAGGGTTTGGTCGTTGAGGTCGGGGCTGGCGGCCAGGCCTTTGCGCACGCCGGCGATGTCGGCGGGGCTGCGGTTCTGGCTGAGCTTGCGCTTGCCTTCCAGGCGGTCGATGGGAATGGCGAAACCGACGATGGCCTTGAGCATGCCGTCGATGTAATCGGCGGGGGCATCGGCCACTGACCACGGCTGGGCGCGGCCGGCCTCATGACGATCGGTGAGGGTGCTGACGATGTCGAGCAGCCGCCCGCCATCGCTGAATGTTTCGGCGCGACCATAGGCGTGGACGGCGACGTAATTCCAGGTTGGTACGACTTTGCCGTGTTCGGCCTTGCTCGGGTAGAAGCCAGGGCTGACGTAGGCGTCGGCACCGGCAAAAATCAGCAGGGCTTCGGCGCCGTCGCGCAGGTCTTTCCACTGTGGATTGGCTTTGGCCAGATGCCCGTACAACGTGCCGTTCGAGCCTTGCTCGCAATGCAGCAGCACTGGTACATGGCTGGCTTGCAGGCCGCTTTCACCGTGGGTCACCAATATGGCGAGACGGGTGGCGAGGATCAGTTCATGCAGTTGGGACAACTCGTCGATGGCAAAAGCACGTGGCGTGTACATGGAGATATTTCCCTTGGCGAATGTCTGCATCCTAGGCAGGCTATTGGTCTGTTGTAAGAGCCATTAATGACCAATTTCATAGGTCCATTGTGATGACTAGCGAACCACTGTCCCTGACCTTCAACCCGGCAGGTATCGAACTTGATCGCCGCCAGGGGCTGAGTCGTCAGCTCTACCAGGCATTGCGCACGCGTGTGTTGGACGGGCGACTGGCCAGCGGTACGCGTCTGCCTGCCAGTCGTGATCTGGCATCCGCGCTGGCGATTTCCCGCAACAGCGTAGTGCGCGCCTACGATCAGCTTTACGCTGAAGGGTTTATCGAAGGGCGGGTAGGCGATGGGACTTATGTCGCGCAACTGCCCCAGGCAACCGTGCCGGCAAAAAAACTATCCACAAAAGTATCCACAGGGTTTTCAACAGGGTTACCCACAACCTTATCCACAAATCGGCTCGATTTACCTGTGGATTCATCCAGCAAAGTTATCCACAGTGGTGCATTGACTCGCGTTGAAAAGAACCATTTACCCATGCCACCCAGTGGTCCGCCCAAGGCTTTTCGGGTTGGTGTTCCGGCGTTCGATCTGTTTCCGTTCGAGGTCTGGGCCAAGCTGAATGCGGCTTTCTGGCGTAAACCGGATTTCCAGCAGCTGTGCTACGGCGACCCTGCAGGTGATGCGCGCTTGCGGGGGATGATCGCGGCGTATCTACGCAGCTCGCGGGGCATGCAGTGCACGGCTGAACAAATTGTGATCACCAGTGGTGCGCAGCAGGGAATCAGCCTTTGTGCACAGCTACTGGTGGAGCCGGGCGATGGGGTGGCGATCGAAAATCCGGGCTACCGTGCGGCGGGTCATGCCTTCGCCGTGGCCGGGGCGCGCTTGCACGGGGTAGCGGTGGATAGCGAGGGAATCAACTGCGGTGAGCTGGCGGGGCTCAGTGATTGCCGCCTGACCTATGTCACGCCGTCACATCAATACCCGACTGGCGTGGTGATGAGCCTCGCTCGCCGTCTGGAGTTGCTGGCCTGGGCCGAGCGCACCCAAGGCTGGATCGTCGAGGATGATTACGATGGCGAGTACCGCTACAGCGGTGCGCCATTGGCGCCTTTGGCGGCACTCGATCGTCATGGGCGAGTGTTGTATGTCGGCACGTTCGGCAAGGTCGCGTTTCCGGCGTTGCGCCTGGGTTATCTGGTGTTGCCAATGGGGCTGGTGGACGCGTTTTCCCAGCGTCGTGCCGTGGATGTGCGCCACTCCGAGGTCAGCACGCAGGCAGTCATGGCCGAGTTCATGGCGGCCGGACACTTCCAGCGGCATATCCGCCGCATGCGCCGTGCGGCACTGAGTCGGCGCAATACGCTGCTCAGTGGTTGGCCGCTGGATATCCCCGGCGTTGGCCCGTTGCCCACAGTCGCTGCCGGGCTGCACATGACCGTGCCAGTCGAAAGCGTGGCGCGCGAACAGGAACTGATCGAATTGGCGCGCAGTGTCGATGTCGAGATCAACGGTTTGAGCAGCTATTGGCTGCCGGAATCCACCACGCCCTTCGATCAACGCGCCGGGTTGGTACTGGGCTTTGCGGCGGTGCCCGAAAAGTCGGTCGAGGCGGCGCTGGAGCGATTGCGAGAGGCGTGGCGCGCTCGATGAAGCGGGCGGACCAGCAGTCCGCCCGCAGTCGTTCATCAGGGTTGAGTTTCGAGTTTGAGGAACAGATTCGGGTCGCTGATACGTCGCAGCACGTAGTCGATTGGCGCCAGAGTCGTGAGTACCTGGCGGCGTTCGGTCGTGAACTGCTGCAGATGCGCTTCGGCGATTTTCAGGTGCGCCGCCGTGAACTGCTCCATCGGCGCATCAAGCGAATCGTAGTGAAAGTGCGCAAGCCGCAGAGGCTGATCCTTGTTGGTGGTGTCTAGCACCTGGTACTCCTGGAAATAATCCCTGCGCTTTTTGGTCTTGATTCGTCCCTGTTCGTTGCGGACGATACGGACCTGGTCGTTGTCCAGCAGCCACTGCAAGTACGCCTGTCGGGGCTGTCGATCCTTGATCAGGCTGGCGCGAATACCGATGCCTTGAGCGCGTAGCTGGACGGCGGCACCATTGAGCTCCGAGCTCGGACCAGCGCCTGGGTCAGCGACTCGAACTGTGTGGGCATGGCCACGAGCGTGCCGTCGCGGACCCGCCATTGAGGCGTGCCGATCATGGTTTGGTCGGGGGCCGATCTCGCGCTCGGGTTGCAGCACCTTCAGCGCTTGGCGCAGTAACAGCGCGGCGACGCTATCGACAGTGGGACCCCTGCAGGTCTGGTAATTCACTTGGCTCTTTTTTAGCAAGCCGGGGGTTTGGGTATTCTCTGGGTGGTCTGTCATCGTCATTTTCCTTTTTGACGTGGCGGCTTACGAAAAGAACAGTGAGCGCGCCAGTTGCGGGCTGATCGCGCTGCGATAGATGGCGATCACCTGGCTGCTGGAAGCGGAATTAAGGTCGCTCCCTCCGGCCATCATCCGTTGATCACGCAGTTTCAAATGGGCGGCGGTAAACGCCTCGACAGGCGTATCAGAAGCGGCGTAGTGAAAATGGGCGTACCACAACGGTTGCCCGGTGCCTCGCTCGCGAATTTCGTACTCCTGCAGGTAATCCTTGCGCGGGCCTTTGAGTCGGCGTCGTTCACCACTGCGCACGACGTCGATTTCATTTTTGCTTGATAGCCATTCGATGCGGGCGGCCGTGGGCGGCTGTTGCTTGATCATCTCGACCCGGATCCGGTAGCCCTCGGCATACAGTCGATCACGTGCCGCGTTCAAGTCAGCACCCAGTGTTGTCGTGGTGTCGGTCGTATTCGAAGCGGTCAGGGTCTGCTCGAGCGTCTTCGCGCTTTTGTCGAGCTGCTCGGCTTTGTGCTGGAACAACTCTTCGATTTCCACCGGGATACGGCCGGTTTTTTTCGCGCTCGCTTCGGTTTGCCGGATGAAGTTGTCCACACCGTCGAGCAGTGTCTGGCCTTGAGCGATTTGCGTGTCGAGGTCAGGCGCCTGGACGGTTGGGCGGCGACGTCGGGGTTGCACGCGCTCAATCCAGACGCCGGGTGTTTTTTCGTGAAAGGTGGCGATCACTTTGCCGGTCAAGGGGGATTTCACATCCAGCAGGATCGGTTCTCCCGATGCAGAGGGACGCACTTCGCCCACAACCGTACCCTTGAAGCGTGTCTTGACCACCCGTTTGCGCGATGCCGATGCGGGCTTTGATGGGCCGGGTCGGGGTTCTACCGGCCGTTGTTCGCGCAGCAGTTGCGCCAGATTGGCTTCGGTGTCCTGCTGGAATTCACTGATCCGTGTACGTACGTGTTTGAACGGTTGCTCCAGAACCGCGTCCTTGTGGGTGAGGCTGAAGTCTTCAAAGGCTTGGTCGATAGCGGCAAACTGTTCGAGCATGCCGTTGAGGCCTTCGATACGTTCGACTGCCGCCCAGGCACTGTTTTGCAGCATCAGTTCTTGCGAGGTCTGTATGACCAGGTTGGTGGTATCGAGCAAGCGCTCGAACGCGCCCCGGGCGTCGATCAGCGCGGCACTGTTACCTTCTTTCAGACAGACGTCGCGGGCCAGCGAAACCTGAAGCGCCTTGAGATCGTTAACGCTGAAAGCGGGCAGTTTTGCCCGGTAGGTACTGGCCACTTCCGCAGCATTTCTACCGAGTCGACTCAAGTCATGGAGCCGCGATTGGGCAAACTCTATTTTGCCGATCACACCCTCGGTCAGGTCGACCATTTTCCGGTAGGTTGCAGAATTACCGGTCCCGCCTGCCGTTTCCTCGGCATCGAGCAGCGCCAGGCTTTCCCTCAAGGTCTGCGCAAACGTTGCATTGTGCTGATCGAGCCACGTCTGGTTGAAGAACAATTGAGTGCCGAGCATCTCGACCATGGCGGTTCGGTAGTTGGGCACCGTTTCGAGCAGGTTCAGCGATTTCAACTGCTCGATAGGGGCGGCGTATTCCTGGGTACGGCGCTCGAGCTTCTCGAGGAACTGCGTTTGCGCGGCCGACAGTGCTTCGTCACCGACTGATTTTTTCATGGCGTTGTGGGCGTCCGTCAGCTCTGTACGTGCCCGCTCGCGTTCATTGTCAAACTCGGCCAGTTGCTTCTTGAGTTCGGCGATGCGTGCACGGTTTTGTTGCTTCAGTGCCTTGCGTCGGCTCGACAGACCGCCGCCGCGCAGGCGCAGGCGGGTGTCGACGAACCAGTCACCCCGTTGGTTGCTGATCAGCGCCGGACCGCTGCGAACGGGCTGCTGACGAGAGTCGATGATCGACACTTCGCCCGTGTCCTCGACGGCCACCTCGAACCAGCGCTCGCCCACCGGCGCATAAAAGGTGTTTTCCTTTCGATAGAGGTGGCGATAGACGCCGTTACCACTATCGGGCGGTGTGAGCTGTTCGGGTGGAGTGACCTTGAACTGATCCAGGGTTTTTGTCAGGTCCAAGGCCGCATCGGTTGCCACTGTCTGGCGATGTTGCACAGGAGGGGGCTCGCTGACGATGTCGGGTAATTGCACGACGGTCACAGGTTGTCGGGCCGGTTTTTCCGGTCGCTCGGTCGCTGTTGCAATGGGCTTTTCCTGGGCCCTGCGCGCAGGCGGATTACGCGTACTGGCGTGATGGGCAAGCACCATGGCCAGGGTCAGCAACAGGTCGGTCATGGCTGATTTCTGCTGCTGTTGGTCGCCACTGTCGGCAGCATCGAGGGTTTGCTGCAAGTCATCCAGTACTTGCCAGATCCAGGCGGCCGTCCCGACGGTTCGACCAAGAAAGGGCAGCGCCGCGTTAAGCAGCGTCCAGGCTGTCCGCTTGAAAATCGCCCAGCGATTTTGCGCGCTGGACAACGATTGCCGTTGCGCCAGTTCGACCAGTGCATTGACGTTGGCCTTGTACAGGACGGCCAGGTAATTGCCGCTGAGAACCCGCGAGCCGAGGGAAATCGGGCCGCTCATTTGCAGGGAGGTCAGCGGGTCGGCCAGCAGTTGAGAAATGCTCCAGACCGAAGGTCGGTCCCCGGTGAACGCATAGTTGGCGTAGTTGGCGCGGGCGTCGTCCGACAGCCAGGCGAGAACGGAATGGCGCAACGTCGGCGAGTGTTTGATGGCGTAGACCAAATTGGCCGGCGTTGGATACTGGCTCAGCGGTTGCTCAAGCATTGGCCGGTAAAGCAAGCACGGTCCCTTATCCGTCTGCCGGGGCCCGATCACGAACATGTTGGTCACTTCATCGGCGGCGCCACCGATGCGCCAGCCTGGCGCGAAGGCCAGTGGGCGAATCACGATTTCCTGGCCATCCACCCAGCGATTTGCGTCGAGCACTTGCACCACGGCGGCGACATAGCGATAACCGGTTTCGTCGATGCCATGCTGCTTGCGAATCTTCAGCTGCAAGGCCAGCAGCGGTAACTCGACGCGCAAATGGCTGGTGAACAGGTTTTGACGCCGCAGGTTTTCCACGGGGTCGGCGAGCAGTTTGCTTTTGATCAGCGCCGGGTAGTTCTGGCCGATGTCGACGCGTGTAATCAGTTCCTCCAGATAGCTCACCGTCATCCACTGCGGCAGCGCGGCGGCGCTGGAACTGCGTACGAACTTGTTGCCTTGCGGCAGGGCAATCAGGTTTTGCAGCGCTAGGTCGACCAGGCTCAGGGTGGTGCGCTCAGGGTCCACCGTTGGCACAAAGCTGCCCCAGACCACCAGGCTATCGACCACGATCTCGATGTCCGCCAGGTTCAGATGTGCGGCATCGGCATGTTGCTCGAGCATGACTTCGCGCAATCGATCCAGCGCAAATTCGCGGATCGGTTTGAGCCCGTCCAGAAAGGACTTCCCGGCGTTCTGATTGCGCACCGTCACCAGATCCATCAGATGACGGCTGTAAGCGGTGAGATCAGTGGATGACGCATCGGCCATCCAGTCTGGCAGCGATTGCTCGACCTGATTGAATCGCGAGGATGACTGTTTGTCCGTCGGGTCGAGTTCTTTGGTCGTACGGCTGACGTGGGGCGCCAGGTCCAGGTTTGCCGCCGCGGGTTCGTTGGCCAGCGCACCGATTGCATCGGCCTGCAGAGCTATCAGGTTGCACGCCAGGCGGTCGAAATAATTGCCCGGCGGTTCGATCAAGCGCCAATGCAGGACATTTCCCTGTACTTGCCCATCGGTGTCGGCCAGCAACGACGCGCCCAGTTCCTGCAAGGAGTCAAACGCCTGGAAGCCACGGGTGATGGTGTGAGTGAGAACCAGGGTACGGCTACCCAGCGTCCCGATCAGTACTGCCGTGTCGACGATGTTAATGTGCGTCGAAGCCGCGCCGCTTTGGCCGTCCAGGTCGATCAGGCAGGCGCGTGACTGATAAGGGTCATGCGCACGACGTGCGTTTTTGTCCGGGTAGGCGAAAAGCTTGCCGGCCATGGCGTGCTGGTCGCTGTCCCAGTCCGGGTTGGCTTCGATGTTCCACAGGTCGCGCAAGGATTTGGACAGTGCCTGCCAGCGTGGAGCCGATGCGCGGGTGAACTGGTTCCAGTAATCGACCTGCTGCTCTTGAAACGCGACAAACAGCAGCGGCGCCAACTCGTTGAGCAGACGCCCGATGGCATCGATGCTGACGGGCAGTTGCGCCGGTGTCTGCTCCTGGGGTTGCAGCGTGAGGTAGTGCTCGCCGTCGAGGTAGACCACGGGTGTTCGCGCTACGCCATGGCGCACCAGTGCGTCTGTCAGCGACTCGAAGTGCCTTGGCCCGGGCTCGACACTGCCATTGTGCAAGATCCAGGTCGGCGTCACCACCATGGCCAGGCGGGGATCGATTTGCAAATTCGGGTACAGCGCTTTCAGGGCTGGTTGCAGCGCATGTGTGGCGACTTCCCTGATCGAGGGGCCGGTTACCAATTGGGTGAGAAGGGCATCTTGATCAGAGGGGAGGCTGGTTTCAGACGAAGGGCTGGAGGTACTTGTCATGGTCACATCCTTTGTGAGGGTAGCAGGCACCGTGGAAGGTTCGGTGCGCGGTCCATTGCAAAGTAGCGACGGGTATAGCGGCGTTGGCGGTAAATAAATATCGCGGGCAAAAAAAAGACCTGCGCAAGCGCAGGTCAGGATAAACCCGCGTCGGTTATCAGGTGCCCGACTTGATCTTGGTCCAGGCCCGGGTCCGCGCGCGCTCGGCATCGCGCGGCAGCGGTTGCAGGGTGTAGAGCGTACCCATCGCCGCATCGGTCGGGTACAGGTTCGGGTTGTTGCGGATTGCGGGGTCGACCAGTTCCGTGGCGTCCTTGTTCGGGTTCGGGTAACCGACAAAGTCACTGACCGGTGCAATCACCTGCGGCTGTAGCAGGTAGTTGATGAAGGTGTAGGCGTCTTCGGGGTTTTTCGCCCCCTTCGGAATCGCCAGCATGTCGAACCAGATCGGCGCGCCTTCCTTCGGCAAACGCATGTCGACGACCACCCCATTCTTGGCTTCCTTGGCGCGATTGGCGGCTTGCGAGAAGCTGCCGGAATAGCCGACTGCGACACAGATGTCACCGTTGGCAATGTCGGCCATGTACTTGGACGAGTGGAAGTAGGTGATGTATGGACGGATCTTCATCAGCAGTGCTTCAGCCTTGTCATAGTCCGCAGGCTTCTTGCTGTTGGGGTCCAGGCCGAGGTGTTGCAGGGCCAGCGGCAGGATCTCCGAGGGCGAGTCGAGCAGGGCGACGCCGCACTGCTTGAGCTTGCTGATGTTTTCTTCCTTGAAGATCAGGTCCCAGCTGTCTACCGGCGCGTCGGCGCCCAGGGCTGCCTTGACCTTGTCCGGGTTGAAGCCGATCAGGATGGTCCCGTACATGTACGGCACGGCAAATTTGTTGTCCGGGTCGTTGGCTTCGATCAGCTTCATCAGCTTGGGATCGAGGTGGTTCCAGTTCGGCAGCTTGCTGCGGTCCAGGGGCTGGAATACGCCGGCTTCGATTTGCTTGGCAAGGAACACGTTGGACGGCACCACCACGTCGTAGCCGGAGTTGCCGGTCAGCAGCTTGGCTTCCAGTGCTTCGTTGGTGTCGAAGATGTCGTAGACCAGTTTGGTCTGGGCGTTCTGGGCCTTGAAGTCTTCCAGGGCCTTGGGGGTGATGTAGTCGAACCAGTTGTAGACGCGCAGCGTGCGTTCTTCAGCGTGCACGGCACCACCGAGCAGCGTGGCGCACAGCGCGGGAGCGATAAAGCGCTTGAGTCTGTTCATTGTTGTTTTCCTCACTGAGCGCTTTCAAAGCCTTCGAGTACGTTCACGGCGTTGATGCCGATTTCTTCCACCGCATAACCGCCTTCCATCACGAACAGCGTTGGCTTGCCGAGGCCGGCGATGCGCTTGCCCATGGCCAGGTAATCCGGGCTGTCGAGTTTGAATTGCGAGATCGGATCATCCTTGAAG
Source organism: Pseudomonas sp. BF-R-30 (assembly GCF_019956175.1). Lineage (NCBI taxonomy): Bacteria > Pseudomonadati > Pseudomonadota > Gammaproteobacteria > Pseudomonadales > Pseudomonadaceae > Pseudomonas > Pseudomonas sp. BF-R-30. Next base: position 184,794 of record NZ_JAHBDE010000076.1, read on the forward strand.
GTATCGACGCCAAGGGACACCACGACGATGTCGGCGCCATAGCTTTCGATCTCTTTGCAGGCTTGTTCCAGCGCTGCGCTCCAGGTATCCCAGCCTGAACCGGCGGCCAACGGGTAGTTGAAGTTGAAGCCTTCACCGGCGCCTTCGCCCAGTTCGTCTTCATAGCCTAGGAAGAACGGGAACTCGGCTTCCGGGTGACCGTGGATCGAGGTGAACAGCACATCGCTTCGCTCGTAGAAAATCGACTGGGTGCCGTTGCCGTGGTGGTAATCGACGTCGAGGATCGCGACTTTTTTGTGGCCCTGATCGAGGAACGCCTGGGCAGCGATGGCGGCGTTGTTGAGGTAGCAATAACCACCCATCAAATCGCTGGCGGCGTGGTGTCCCGGTGGACGGCACAGGGCGAAAGCAGAACGGGCGCCGCGCTGGATTTCAGCTTGGGCGGTGAGCGCGACTTGTGCTGCACTGTACGCCGCTTGCCAGGTGCCGGCGGTGATCGGGGCGCCGCCGTCGAAGCTGTAATAGCCGAGTTGGCCGTGCAGGCTGGTCGGTTTGATCGCACGCAAGGTGCGTGCAGGCCAGGTGTAGGGCAGCAGGTCACCGTCGGTGTTGAACTCGGTCCAGCGTGCCCAGGCACCTTTGAAGAAGTCGAGGTAGTCGCGGCTGTGAATGCGCGCGATGGGCTCAAGACCGAAATCCTTTGGCGCTTCGACCGGGCCAAGGTTTTGGTTCTGCACGCGTTGCAGCACATGATCGGCGCGCGATGGCATCTCGAAGCACGGCTTGAGCTGGCCGTCGATGAGTTCGCAGCGGCCATGGTGCAGGTGGTGATCGTCAGAGTAGATCGTCAGCATTTGTTGTTCTCCGCAGGGCTGATTCGGTTGCCCCCAGTGTTGCGGCGCACGGCGAATCGGAGAACGGCAGGAAAGGCCAAAAGGGGATCAATACGGCCAAAACATTTGACCGAAATTCGCCCCTTGATAATGCGGAGCTCTCGCGGCCGCCATCGCGAGCAAGCTCGCTCCCACAGGTGAGCCTCAGTGCCCGCGATTTTTTTGTAAGACGCATACCCCTTGTGGGAGCGAGCTTGCTCGCGATGGCGGCACATCGGTCACTACAGCCCTCAGGGCCGGAACTGACTCGGCGCTACACCACTCCAGCGCACAAAGGCATGGCGAAAACTCGCGGTCTCGCTGAAGCCCAACGCTTCGGCAATCTGATAGATCGGCAATTGATCCTCGCAAAGCATTTGCTTGGCCTGCTCGAAGCGCAGTTCGTCGAGCAGCTCCTGGTAGCTGCAACCCATGTCCTTGAGATGCCGGCGCAAGGTCCGCGCCGAACAGTTCATTTGCTCGGCCAGCCCCTCCAGCCCGGGCGCGGCATTCAGTTGCGCGCTGAGCAATTGGCGGATCCGCCCGAGCCAGGCCTGGCGCCCGGTGAACTCGATGTTCTGTTTGCGACAACGTTCGGCCATGGCCTGATGGGTGATCACATCGGCCAGCGGCAACGGCTGGTCGAGCCAGCGCTTGTCAAAGGCGAAGGCATTGTTGCGCGCGCCGAAGTGCACAGGGCAATCGAAGTGTTCGGCGTAGCTTGTCTCGTAGTCGGGCGCGGCATGTTCGAAGCGTGCGCCGAGCAAGGGCAAAGGATGGCCGAGCAGGTCGTCGCAGGTGACTTTCAGCGACACCAGGCAGAACTCGGCGTTGAACACCGCCATGGTCGGGCTCTCGCGGTAATCGGCGGCGGCGAACCAGATGCGTTCTCCATCGTCTTCAAGGCTCAGTTCGAAAAGTGTTCCCAGCAGCGCCGGATAACGCATCGCCAGACGCAAAGCGTCACCGAAGGTGGCACTGGTGAGCAAGGCGTAACCGAGCATGCCGTAGCAGGAGACGTGCATCCGCCGGCCCAATTCCAGGCCGATGTCACGCTTGAGCGCGACAGCGTTGGCGCAGACCTGCATTTCCTGATTGGTGGTGATGCGTGTGTCGGCACGGTTCAGATCCGCCGCACTGATGCCGCTTCCGGCCAGCAGTGCTTCGCTGGACAAGCCTTGTGCCTTGAAGGCATCGAGTACCAGGGAGACGGCATTGAGGGTGGTGAGGTGGGAGTGGAGCATGGCAGCTTCCAGCCTTGGGATAGCTGGAGCGCAGCAAGTTGCATGCCGAGGCACAAAACTGTAGGAGCGAGCCTGCTCGCGATGGTCGTGAACGATAACGCTGGCAGCCTGACACCCCGCGGCGATCTCTTGTCCATCGCGAGCAGGCTCGCTCCTACAGGTGTGTTGTGTGGTGTCAGCTCAGTTCGCCGCAGAGGTCGAGTTCAACGAGACGGCGAACCTCGGCAGCTTCGAGTCCGGCTCCCAGCAAGCCATGCAACTTGCCAAACGCCGCCTCACGGGTCATGCCGCCACCGGACAGCACGCCAACGCCACGCAGGCGGCTGCCCGCCTCGTAGACATCCAGCTTCACACCGCCTTCATGGCATTGGGTAACGGCAACCACCACCACGCCATTGTCCCGTGCACGGCCGAGGCTGGCGAGAAACCCGGGGTTGTCGCTCGGCCCGGTGCCGCTGCCGTAGCACTCCAACACCAGGCCCTGAATGCCGCTGTCGAGCAATCCATCCAGCACCTCGGCGCTAATGCCGGGAAACAACGGCAGCACTGCGACGTTCGTCAATTGTTTGGGTTGGTTGTAGTTCAACTGTGTTGGTAGCGAAGGCGCTTTCACACCGCCGCCCTGACGCACCAGTCGCTTGAAGGGATGACGGCCAAAACTGCGCACCTTGGCGCAACGGGTCGGGTCCAGCAGTTCGCCATGGAAGTACAGATGCACGCCCGGCGCCAGGCCCTGGCCCAGCGCAACCAGCGCGCCGCCGAGGTTTTCCCAGGCGTCGCTGTCAGTTACACCTGCCGGCAGCATCGAGCCGGTGAAGCACACGCGGGCATGCAGGCCGAGCAACTGGAAACTCATCGCGGCCGCGCTGTAGGCCAGGGTGTCGGTGCCATGCAGGATCAGCACGCTGTCGCAGCCCTGAACATCCACCGCATCGACCACTGCTTCACGCAACTGCTGCCAGTACGTCGGGGTCATGTTGGCACTGTCGATCAGCGGCGACATTTCACGGAAACGCCATTGCGGTACCACCAGCTCAGGCTGGCTGTGCAGATAGTCACGCATCCGCGCTTCGAAGCCGGACGCCGGGGCCAGGCCGTTGGCGCTGGCCTGCATACCGATGGTGCCGCCGGTGTAGAGCACCATGACGTGCTGAGCGGCGGGATAGGTCGACGAATTCATGAAGATTCTCCGAAAGGAAGAGTTCCTGTGGGAGCGAGCTTGCTCGCGATAGCGGTATGTCAGACATCGCTCTATTGACTGACAGTGCGCCATCGCGAGCAAGCTCGCTCCCACAGTTTTTCGAACTTTAACTGACGGGCGCACGCGATGCGCCCGTCATTCACCTGTCAGCGTTGCGCTGCGGGTACGCCTTGCGGCTCAACTTCAGTCTTGCCGACAGCGGCAGGCGGGTTGGCCGGCCACGCCTGGCGATCCAGATCCAGATCCGGGAACTTGGCGGAGTCGAACACCGGAGTCTTGATCCCGGCGGCGCGTTGGTCATCGTAGTCACGCAGGATGCGCATGCCGACCTTGAACAGCAGGAAGAGCGCGATCAGGTTGACGAACGCGAGCATGGTCATGGTGATGTCGGCGAAAGCGAACACGGTGCCGAGGTTTTCAATGGCGCCCCAGAAAATCAGCACCAGTACCAGCGCGCGATAGCCCATCAGCGCTTTGCGGTTTTCACCGATCAAAAAGCGCAGGTTGTTCTCACCCAGGTAGTAGTTGTAGAGGATCGAGGTGAACACGAACAATGCCAGAGCTACGGAGATGAACATCCGGCCCCAGTCACCGACCACGGCGGCCAGCGAGTTCTGGGTCAGGGCAATACCGTCGCCTTCGAAGCCAGGGGTGTAGAAACCGGAGAGCAGAATCAGCAACGCGGTGCATGTGCAGATCACGAAGGTATCGAGGAACACGCTGAACGCCTGGACCACGCCTTGCGCCACCGGGTGTTCGACCGCTGCAACCGCCGCCACGTTAGGTGCACTGCCCAGACCTGCTTCGTTGGCGAACACGCCACGCTTCACGCCCATGATAATGGCGCTGCCGATCAGGCCGCCGAAAGCCTGGTCCAGACCGAAGGCGCTCTTGACGATGGTCATCAGCATGTCCGGAACCTGGTCGAACTGCAGCACGATCACGTAGATGGTCACGCCGATGTACGCCAGGGTTTTCACCGGCACCAACAGGTCGGCGACCTTGGCGATGCGCTTGATCCCGCCGATGAACACCAGGCCCAGCAGCACGGCCAGGCCGATGCCGGTGTAAGTGGTGTCGAGGCCGAACGCGTTGTTCAGCGAGTGCGTCACAGCGTGGGCTTGCAGGCCGTTGAAGGCGAAGCCGAACGTCACCAGCAACAGGAACGCCATCAGCATGCCCAACCAGCGTTTTTGCAAACCGTGCTGGATGTAATAGGACGGGCCACCGCGGAACTGGCCTTCGGAATCGCAGCGCTTGTAGAGCTGGCCGAGGGAGCATTCGAAGAAGCTGCTGGACATGCCGACCAGCGCGGTCACCCACATCCAGAACACCGCACCTGGGCCACCGAGGGTCACGGCAATGCCGACACCGGCGATGTTGCCCGCACCGACACGGCCGGCGAGGCTGAGCATCAGGGCCTGGAACGAGCTCAGTTGCCCGGCGCTGCTTTTGAGGCTGTCGCGGAACACCGCGAACATGTGGAAGAAGTGACGCAATTGAACGAAACGCGAGCGGATCGTGAAGTAGCTACCGAGCCCGACAATGAGCACGATCAGTACTTTCCCTGAGAGGAAGTCGTTAATGACTTCGAGCATGGATTATTCCTCGCTGTTTTTTGTGTAGGCAACAATGCTGGCCGGACAGACACATCGAGTTACACCCCTTGGCGCACGGCACAATGGGCGGTACGAAGTTCGTCCCGGTTTCATATCGCGGGTTTGTTATTAGTTCGGGTTTCGCATGGGTTGTGGCCTCGCTACCGACGACCGCTCATGCGAAGAGGGGCGGCACTATACCGATGACAGTGCCGTCCGTCTGCACGGTTGTGGTGCGTGCGGTGAAACGAAGCCTTTGAAACACCTGACATTTTTGCTGTCAGGCTATGTGGGAACTGCTCTTGGTGGGAGCGGGCTTGCTCGCGAAAGCGGTGTATCAGACACGTCATTGTTGAATGTGCCACCGCCTTCGCGAGCAAGCCCGCTCCCACATTGGTCAGTCCCCAGACATACGGTTTTCACTGGCAAATGGTTAAAAAAAAGGGCCTGGAGATTGATCTCCAAGCCCTCAAAAGGTGAGAGGTGTCTAGTCCCTCGACCTGGTGAGCGGTGCTACAAGTAATGCGTCGGGTTATGCCTTCAGAGGCACCAGACGCGGAGCAATCATGTTTTCCGGGCGCAGGATGTCGGCGAGCATGGCTTCGTCGAGCAGACCTTCTTCGCGCACCAGTTCCAGCACGCCACGGCCGCTTTCAAGGGCGAGGCCGGCGATGCGGGTGGCATTTTTGTAGCCGATGTACGGGTTCAGCGCGGTGACGAGGCCGATCGAGTGCTCGACCAGTTCACGGCAGCGTGCTTCGTTGGCAGTGATGCCGACGATGCAGTGCTCGCGCAGCATGTCCATGGCACGTTGCAGCAGGCGGATCGAGTCGAAGATCTTGAAGGCGATCAGCGGCTCCATCACGTTCAGTTGCAGTTGGCCGCCTTCGGCCGCGATGGTCAGGGCCAGGTCGTTACCGATGATCTGGAACGCTACCTGGTTGACCGCTTCCGGAATAACCGGGTTGACCTTGCCTGGCATGATCGAGCTGCCTGGCTGACGCGCCGGCAGGTTGATCTCGTTGATGCCGGTGCGTGGGCCGCTGGACAGCAGGCGCAGGTCGTTGCAGATCTTCGACAGCTTGACCGCGGTACGCTTGAGCATGCCGGAGAACAGCACGAAGGCGCCCATGTCGGAGGTGGCTTCGATCAGGTCGGCGGCCGGTACCAGCGGTTGACCGCTGATTACTGCCAGACGCTGAACAGCCAGGTGCTGGTAACGCGGGTCGGCGTTGATGCCGGTGCCGATCGCGGTGCCGCCCAGGTTAACTTCCGTCAGCACTTCCGGTGCCAGAGTCTTCAGGCGTGCGAGGTCTTCACCCAGGGTAGTGGCGAACGCACGGAATTCCTGACCCAGGGTCATCGGAACGGCGTCTTGCAGTTGGGTACGACCCATCTTCAGGACGTGGTTGAATTCTTCACCCTTGGCCGCGAACGCCTGAATCAGGCTGTCGAGGCTGGCGAGCAGAGCGTCGTGACCGAGCAACAGACCCAGACGGATCGCTGTCGGGTAGGCGTCGTTGGTCGACTGCGCCATGTTCACGTCGTCGTTCGGGTGCAGGTACTGATACTCGCCTTTCTGGTGACCCATGGCCTCCAGTGCGATGTTGGCGATGACTTCGTTGGCATTCATGTTGGTCGAAGTGCCAGCACCGCCTTGAATCATGTCCACCACGAACTCTTCGTGGAAGTCGCCGCGGATCAAACGTGCACAAGCTTCGCTGATGGCGGCGTGCTTGGCTTCGCTCAGGTGACCCAACTCACGGTTGGCGTCGGCAGCGGCCTGTTTAACCATGGCCAGACCGACAACCAGTTTCGGGTAGTGCGAAATCGGAACGCCCGAAAGGCGGAAGTTATTCACCGCTCGCAGGGTCTGGATACCGTAATACGCTTGAGCCGGTACTTCGAGGGCGCCAAGCAGGTCATTTTCTGTGCGGAATGATGCAGCGGAGGACATGATGGAAATCATCTCAATATGGACCCGGTCTGTGCCGGAACGCTGTGAATGCTAGGCTTGTGCAGAATTTTGGGCCAATGCTGTTAAGCACTAGCCTATGCACATTCGGCATAATGCCCGTGTGACGCCGGCCTGACGGCGAACGTGTGACCTAAATTGGTGCGTGTCCGGGAGGACGTGATGAATCTGGAAAGCAAATGGCTGGAGGACTTCAGTGCCCTGGCCGCCACCCGCAGTTTCTCCCAGGCCGCCGAGCGGCGTTTTGTGACGCAGCCGGCGTTCAGTCGGCGAATCCGCAGCCTTGAAGCCGCGTTGGGGCTGACCCTGGTCAACCGTTCGCGCACGCCGGTGGAGCTGACGGCGGCAGGGCAATTGTTTCTGGTCACCGCGCGCACCGTGGTCGAACAGCTGGGCGAAGTATTGCGCCATCTGCATCACCTGGAGGGCGGGCAGGGCGAAGTGATGCAGGTCGCTGCCGCGCACTCCCTGGCGCTCGGTTTCTTTCCGCGCTGGATCGCGCAGTTGCGCAACGAAGGTTTGAACATCGCCACTCGGCTGGTGGCGACCAACGTCGGCGACGCGGTGCATGCGCTGCGTGAAGGCGGCTGCGATCTGATGCTCGCGTTCTACGACCCGGACGCCGCGATGCAGATGGACCCGGAAATTTTCCCCTCGCTACACCTTGGTCACACCGAAATGCTGCCGGTGTGCGCCGCCGATGCCGAGGGCAAGCCGCTGTTCGATCTGGAAGGCGAAGGCAGCGTGCCGTTGCTGGCCTACAGCGCCGGTGCGTTCCTCGGTCGTTCGGTGAACATGTTGCTGCGCCAACGGGCACTGCGCTTCACCACTATCTATGAAACCGCCATGGCCGACAGCCTGAAAAGCATGGCCCTTGAAGGCCTGGGCATCGCCTGGGTGCCGCAACTCAGCGTGCGCGCCGAGCTGGCGCGCGGTGAGCTGGTGGTCTGTGGCGGCCCGCAATGGCATGTGCCGCTGGAGATTCGCCTGTATCGGTGTGCGTTGGTGCGCAAGGCCAATGTGCGGTTGTTGTGGCGCAAGTTGGAGGGCGGAGCGGCGGGCTCTGCCTCCTGAGGGTGAAGCGTGATCAAGGCCAATCGAGTTGGCCTTGATCTGTCGAAAACGGCGTCAATCAGATCAAGGGAGCTGATTGAGGTAATTGCGAATGTTCTCTTGGTTTTTCTTGCTGAAGACAAACGCCGACTTTCCTGTGGTTTCGTACATTATCGATTTGTAGGTTCCGTAGTAGGTGGAAACGTTTTCATCGCTATCTTCATGCTCGGCATCGAGCATATGCCCAACCTCATGGGATGCAGTTAATTTCGATGTGATCGAGGCAATTCCTAGCGCACCTTGGCTTTGAGCAATACCCAGCGTTTTTTTATTGATGTCGTCGCGCGTTAATAGCAAATACTTGTTGATAGTGGCATCGTTAGTGTCGCTCTCTTGATTTTTAAGATGGGTAAGGAGAGTGTCTTGAAGTTGACTTATCAAGAGCTCAAAATTTTCGGATTTATAGTTGAAGCTACTTAATGTTGGGGCATCTGAAGGTTGTATTAAAATAACGTCCATTGTACGGCCGGAGATACGTGAAATCGTATCTTCCAGCCAATCGAAATACTCTTGATGCAGCCAGTCTTCGTTAATATTGTTCAGGTCTTCGTGCAAGAAGACGGTAAGCTTGATCGGTCGTTTTGACATAATATAATCCATTGGTTTTTCAAGTCATAAATGGCTCGAGTTGAAATTGGGGGGGGCGTTGAAGTTTCAATACAGGCTGTCTACATAGTCCTTGATGCGCTTTCGATTTGCGTCGCTAAATACCATGCAATTCGACCTGAGTTGCAGGGGTGGGAGCATGAAGGTTTCGCACCACCAACCGTCATACAAAACTTCGCCATCTTCATGATCGGCGTTGAAGGTGTGCCCCAGTTCATGGCCGATCCCTTGCTTTAAATCAAGAGACGCAATGGCGGCTCTTCCCGGTTGTGCATCCGCGATACCTCCAACGCCTCCGAAAAAGGGATGGCCGTTAATCATATCGTTAGTGATCAAAAGCACTCTGTCGTTGCCAGACACTCGAAATTCCTTATCATCATTTCTTTTCTTTCTGTATTGCCAGGCAAGTTCACTCCACTCCTTTATTACTTTCTCTTGGTCGGAACTTCTGTATTTGAAGTTACTGTATGGGGCTATGTATTCATCAAAAACCACATGGGCCTTGCGCCCGGTGATGCTTTGAAACTCTTCAATGAAAGGATGAATGTAATCACCATATATGCTGTCTCTTTTTGATTTCGGTATGTCGTCATGGAAGATGAAGTAAATCCGAATTGGATCGAGGCGGTCATCTTTCAATGGCGGGCTGTCGTTAGCGTGAATATTGAGGCTCAAAAGTAATGCAGCTATAAAAGTCATGAATTTCATCAATGGGTTTTGCATTCCGATATCTCATTGTGAATCCGCCTTCAAACTATGTGAGGGGATTTGACGCATCTATAAATGGGTTGGTGCGATTATTAAAAATAACTGTCGTGCAGTTATATAACATCCGGCGCGTGGGTTTGCTTTTGATAGTGTTTTAAAAAGTATTGCGCAGGGCAGTGATCGAAGTTTATTGGTTTGAAGTTGTTAGTGATCTTCGAGGCTTCATTACTAACTAAAATTCTTGACCTTCAAATCAATAAAACCGCTGTTTGGCCCCAGATGACAGATGGTCGCGACAGGGGCTGTTTATCTGTCGTATTGCGGTATACTGCGCGGCCTTCGGCCGGTTACGACCGGCCATAATTCGTACAATCAAGCCACGCATCCTGCGTGGCTTGTTGTTTTTTGATGCGCCTGCGGGCGCCCAGAGAGAAGAGGCACGACGATGAGTGCATTGGTTGGCGTGATCATGGGCTCCAAGTCCGATTGGTCCACCCTTAGCCACACCGCCGATATGCTGGAAAAGCTCGGCATCCCTTACGAGGTGAAGGTGGTTTCTGCCCACCGCACCCCGGACCTGCTGTTCCAGTACGCTGAAGAAGCGGAAGCGCGTGGCATCGAGGTGATCATCGCCGGTGCTGGCGGCGCAGCCCACTTGCCAGGCATGTGTGCGGCCAAGACCCACCTGCCGGTGCTGGGCGTACCGGTGCAGTCGGCAATGCTTTCGGGGGTTGATTCGCTGCTTTCCATTGTGCAGATGCCGGCGGGCATTCCGGTCGCCACCCTGGCCATCGGCAAGGCGGGCGCGATCAACGCGGCGCTGCTGTCGGCGAGTATCCTTGGCGCCAAGCACCCGCAGTTCCACGCGGTGCTGAAAACCTTCCGTGCTGAGCAGACAGACAGCGTCCTGGACAATCCAGACCCACGCATCGCCTGAGGTTGTTGACGATGAAGATCGGTGTAATCGGTGGCGGCCAGTTGGGTCGCATGTTGGCGCTGGCGGGCACTCCGCTGGGCATGAACTTCGCTTTCCTGGACCCGGCTCCGGATGCTTGCGCAGCCGCGTTGGGCGAACACCTGCGAGCCGATTACGGCGATCAGGATCACCTGCGCCAGCTGGCCGATGAAGTCGATCTGGTGACCTTCGAGTTCGAAAGCGTTCCGGCCGAGACCGTGGCTTTCCTGTCGCAATTCGTCCCGGTCTATCCGAGCGCCGAAGCGCTGCGCATCGCCCGCGATCGTTGGTTCGAGAAGAGCATGTTCAAGGACCTGGGGATTCCTACCCCGGCGTTCGCCGACATTCAGTCCCAGGCTGATCTGGACGACGCCGTGGCTTCCATCGGCCTGCCGGCGGTGCTGAAGACCCGTACCTTGGGTTACGACGGCAAGGGTCAGAAAGTCCTGCGCACGCCAGAAGATGTGGTTGGCACCTTTGCCGAGCTGGGCAGCGTGGCCTGTCTGCTGGAAGGCTTCGTGCCGTTCACCGGTGAAGTCTCGCTGATCGCCGTGCGTGCCCGCGACGGTGAAACCCGCTTCTATCCGCTGGTACACAACACCCACGACAGCGGCATCCTCAAGCTGTCCGTGGCCAGCACCGATCACCCGCTGCAAGCCTTGGCCGAAGACTACTCCAGCCGTGTGCTCAAGCAACTGGATTACGTCGGCGTGATGGCGTTCGAGTTCTTTGAAGTCGACGGTGGCCTCAAGGCCAACGAAATCGCCCCGCGAGTGCACAACTCCGGGCACTGGACCACCGAAGGCGCCGAGTGCAGCCAGTTCGAAAACCACCTGCGGGCCGTTGCCGGTCTGCCGTTGGGTTCGACGGCCAAGGTCGGCGAAAGCGCGATGCTCAACTTCATCGGCAAAGTGCCTGAGACCGAGAAGGTCCTGAGCATCGCCGATTGCCATCTGCATCACTATGGCAAGGCGTTCAAGGTCGGTCGCAAGGTCGGTCACGCCAACCTGCGTTGTGCGGATCGCGAAACGCTGACCGCGCAGATCCTCAAGGTCGAAGCGCTAATCGCCGAATAGTTTCATGTGGCAGCGGCGGAACCATTCAGGGACCGCCGTTCTCTCATGGCAGGATGCCAAAGTCTGACTAGGCTTTGGCATGACCACTCCATATTGAGGGAAATGCCATGGGAATTATCGGAACCATCTTTATCGGCTTGATTGTCGGCCTGTTGGCGCGGTTCCTGAAACCGGGCGATGACAACATGGGCTGGATCATGACCATCCTGCTCGGTATCGGCGGTTCGCTGGCGGCCACTTACGGTGGCCAGGCTCTGGGCATTTATCAGGCTGGTCAAGGCGCAGGCTTCATCGGTGCGCTGGTGGGCGCCGTTGTGTTGCTGGTGATCTACGGACTGATCAAAAAGAACTGATCCAGGCGACAAAGTCCTCTCGGTCGCACAAGCCGGGAGGGCTAGAATGCTCGGCGTTTTCTGATCACTCCTATACCGAGCACTTTCATGCGCCGTCTTCTGCTGACTTTACTTTTATTGGGAACGGGCCTTGCCCATGCTGGCGAGCTGCCGGAAACCGACTGGCTCGAATTGATGCCCAAGTCGGACCAGAAGGCCCTCGAGGCCATGCCTGAAATCGACCACAACTCCCCTGAGGCCAATGGCACTTTCACCGACAAGGGTGGGATGAAGCAGGCCAAAGGCTTGCCGGCGGTGATGTACTCGACCAAGACCGTTGCGTCGATGAACGACAAGAACATCCGCATTGGCGGTTACCCCGTGCCGCTGGAGTCCGATGCCAAGGGCCGCAGTACGTTGTTCTTCCTGGTGCCGTACCCGGGCGCGTGCATCCACGTGCCGCCGCCGCCGCCCAACCAACTGGTGCTGGTGCGCTATCCAAAGGGCCTGAAACTGAACGATATCTACACGCCGCTGTGGGTCACCGGCACGCTGAAGGTCGAGAAGGTCAGCAATGACTTGGCGGATGCGGCGTATGCGCTGGATGCGGCGACGGTGCGGGTGGTGAAGGAATCGGATCTGTAACGCGCCACTCAAGCCAGCATAAACCCAATGTGGGAGCGGGCTTGCTCGCGAAGAGGCCGTAACATTCAACATCATCGTTGACTGGTACACCGCCTTCGCGAGCAAGCCCGCTCCCACATCAGTTTTGTGGTGTTAGAGCGATTTGCTGGCGATGCTCACGCCCAAGGTATGGCTGGCACCTGGTGCCAGGTTCACCACATCACCCATCACGTTCGCCGTCTCGATGCACAGCATGCGCTGCCAACCGTCGTCGGCCATGTCGCTGAATGCAGCGGCGCGGTCGATCCACGGGTTCCAGATCACCGCCGTACGCGATCCACAGCTGGTCAGTTCGATGCGTCGCTCCCAGGCCGGATCGACGATGCTCAGCAGTGGCGGGGCATCGAGATAGATGCGGTCGGTTTCGCCGGTAAAACGCAGATCACCGGTCTGGGTTACGGCTTTCCAGTTATCCAGGGTTTCGATGTACTTGAGACCGCCCACACCTTCGACATGCACCTCGCGCACATCGCTGACGGCAAAGTAACTGTGCAGCGCCTGGCTGATGCTGACGGTTTCAGCGCCCCGGTTATGGCTGGTCAGGTGGATGTGCAACTGCTCGTCGAGGCGAATGCTCAGCTTCAAGTCCACCTGGTGCGGCCAGCCAGGAAAGCCGCCGTCGGGGTAGGGCAGGAGGAATTCGACTTTCAGGCTTTCGCCTTCGGCTTCGATGCCGCCCAGCTCCCAATCCATCGCTCGCACGAAGCCGTGAGCCGACGGCGCTTCATTGCTGACGCGCATCGCCTGCACGCTTTGCGGGTTACGGTCGAAGACGCCGAACCACGGCCAGCACACCGGCACGCCGGCACGGATGCTCTTGCCGGTCTTGAACACGGCCTCGTCATTGAGCCAGATCAGTGGCGGCTGGCCGGCCAGTTGATAACTGAGGATGTGCGCGCCTTGCTGGGCCACCAGTAATTCAGCCTGACCGTGGCGAATACGCCAACAGTTCAGTTCATCCAGTTTTACGGCTTCAACATTGGGCGTGCTCATGGGACAGCTCTCGATCAGTAACGTGGACGACTATCGACCGCAAAACGGCTACCAGGTTTAGAAGTTCTTTCAGCGAGCCCGGGGTGGAACCGAACGGGTGCGACCGCTGCCGTCGATGGCAACGAACACAAACACCGCTTCGGTTACTTTACGCCACTCGCTGGACAGTGGGTCGTCGCTCCAGACCTCGACCATCATCTTGATCGAGCTGCGGCCGATTTCCAGGGCCTGGGTATAAAAGGAGAGCTGAGCGCCCACCGCCACCGGAACCAGAAACGCCATGCGGTCGATTGCAACGGTGGCAACGCGTCCGCCGGCGACCTTGCTGGCCATCGCGGTGCCTGCCAAATCCATCTGCGCCACCAGCCAGCCGCCGAAAATATCGCCAAAGCCGTTGGTTTCGCGTGGGAGCGCGGTGATTTGCAAGGCCAGGTCGCCTTGCGGGATCGGATCTTCTTGTTCGAGTTCTATCATGCCGGGGGGCCTCTGACCCGTGACTCTTCGTTGGTATTGCTGGTGGTAGCCGTCTTCGGGAAAAACGATTCAGCACCGAACATACTACGTTCGTCACGTTTTCCATCAGGCGCCTAAAGGGAAACTCTGCGAAATCGCCTATGAACCTGACAGGCGCTTTCGCACAGCAACCCCTCAAAAACCGGAGCAGGCTTTGAGTATATCGGTCGGTAGACTCCGCGACGACCGTCCGGTTCTCATTTTGACTGTCAAAAATGCACCTCTATGTGCTTTTTCGAACAATTTGCTATCGTGCCGGACCTGCCCAAACCTCAGCCAGCGTTGTTGAGGTTGCAGATCCGACTATAAGAGAAGCCCTTGCCATGACCACAGCGCCCTCGAGCATCGCGCAGCCAGATCAACCCGCACGTCCGCTGACGCGCAACGACTACAAGACTCTATCGCTGTCTGCCCTGGGCGGCGCGCTGGAGTTCTACGATTTCATCATCTTCGTGTTCTTCGCCACGGTGGTGGGCAAGTTGTTCTTCCCGGCGGACATGCCTGAGTGGCTACGCCTGATGCAGACCTTCGGCATCTTCGCCGCCGGCTACCTGGCTCGACCGCTGGGTGGCATCGTGATGGCGCACTTCGGTGACCTGCTGGGCCGCAAGAAAATGTTCACTCTGAGCATTTTCATGATGGCGGTGCCGACCTTGATCATGGGTTTGCTGCCGACTTATGCGCAGATCGGCATGTGGGCGCCGATCCTGTTGCTGTTGATGCGGGTGATCCAGGGCGCGGCCATTGGCGGTGAAGTGCCGGGGGCATGGGTCTTCGTTTCCGAACACGTGCCGCAACGGCATATCGGCTATGCCTGCGGGACCCTGACCAGCGGCCTGACGGCGGGCATCCTGCTTGGTTCGCTGGTCGCCACGGCGATCAACAGTATCTACACCCCGGTGGAAGTAGCGGATTACGCCTGGCGAATTCCGTTCCTGCTGGGTGGCGTGTTCGGTCTGTTCTCGGTGTACCTGCGTCGCTGGCTGCACGAAACCCCGGTGTTCGCCGAGCTGCAACAGCGCAAGGCCCTGGCCGAAGAAGTGCCGCTGCGTGCGGTGTTGCGTGACCATCGTGGCGCCATCGCCATTTCGATGCTGCTGACCTGGCTGCTGTCGGCCGCCATCGTGGTGTTGATCCTGATGACACCGACTGTGTTGCAGACGGTCTATCACTTCTCGCCAACCACGTCCCTGCAGGCGAACAGCGTGGCGATCGTGTTCCTGAGTTTTGGTTGCATCATTGCCGGCGCACTGGCCGATCGCTTCGGTGCGGGACGAGTCTTCGTGATCGGCTGTACCGCATTGCTGGCCAGTTCCTGGACCTTCTACCACAGCCTGGCCGATCATCCCGACTGGCTATTCCCGATGTATGCCCTGACCGGTCTGCTGGTCGGCACCATCGGCGCGGTGCCGTATGTGATGGTCAAGGCGTTCCCGCCGGTGGTGCGTTTCAGCGGCCTGTCGTTCTCCTACAACGTCGCCTACGCGATTTTCGGTGGTCTGACGCCGATGATCGTCAGCCTGTTGCTCAAGGAAAGTGCGATGGGGCCTGCTTATTATGTGGCCGTGTTGTGCGGGGTCGGGATTCTGGTGGGGGCCTGGCTCTGGAAGAGGGGGCGTTAAGCCAGCCCTTTGTATCGATATCACTGACGCCTTCGCGAGCAAGCCCGCTCCCACAGGGGATCTGTGTTCACCGCAGATCCCCTGTGGGAGCGGGCTTGCTCGCGAAGAACGATAACGCTGTATCCCTTCAAAACATCGAATAATGGCCTTTCATCCAATTGTCATATTTCAGCCATAGAGTGTTCACACGGCCTGCTGATACTTGGCCCCGACTTAACACACCCTATCTGCTAGGAGTAAGGCATGAAACTGAAGCGTTTGATGGCGGCAATGACTTTTGTCGCTGCTGGCGTTGCGACTGCCAACGCGGTTGCCGCTGTTGACCCTGCTATCCCGAGCTACACCAAGACCACTGGTGTGTCGGGCAACCTGTCCAGCGTCGGCTCCGATACCCTGGCCAACCTCATGACCCTCTGGGCTGAGAACTACAAAAAAGAATACCCGAACGTAAACATCCAGATTCAGGCCGCCGGTTCTTCTACCGCGCCACCTGCGTTGACCGAAGGCACCGCTAACCTGGGCCCGATGAGTCGCAAGATGAAGGACAACGAGCTGCAGGCCTTCGAAACCAAATACGGTTACAAGCCAACCGCTATTCCGGTTGCCGTGGATGCCTTGGCCGTATTCGTACACAAGGACAACCCGATCAAGCATATGACCATGGAACAGGTCGATGCGGTCTTCTCGTCCACCCGTCTGTGCGGCGGCAAAGCCGACGTCAAAACCTGGGGTGACCTGGGTGTGACCGGCGACCTGGCCAACAAGCCGGTTCAGCTGTTCGGTCGTAACTCGGTATCCGGCACTTATGGCTACTTCAAGGAAGAAGCCCTGTGCAAAGGTGACTTCAAGCCAAACGTCAACGAACAGCCAGGCTCGGCTTCGGTTGTGCAGTCGATCAGCTCCTCGCTGAACGGCATCGGTTACTCGGGTATCGGTTACAAGACTGCCAGCGTGAAGACGGTGGCCCTGGCCAAGAAAGGCAGCACCGAGTTTGTTGAAGACACTGAAGAAAACGCCCTGAACGGCAAGTACCCGCTGTCGCGCTTCCTGTACGTGTACGTCAACAAAGCCCCGAACAAGCCTTTGGCTCCGCTGGAAGCTGAGTTCGTGAAGCTGGTTCTGTCCAAACAGGGCCAGGAAGTTGTGGTGAAAGACGGCTACATCCCACTGCCAGCCAAGGTTGCTGCAAAAGCACTGGCTGACCTGGGTCTGGCGGAAGGCGGCACTGCAGTCGTAAAAAAGTAACAAATTGAGTCCGGGGTGAACCCTTCCGGACTCAAGTAAAAGGCCGGATCTGCTTGCAGGCCGGCCTTTTACACACCTCAAATTTTCGATCCTCTGCCAGTCCCGCTGGCGGTGGATTTGGTGCGTCACTGCATTGTCATCTTTCTGTCATACAGGATCGCTAGGGTGAGCGCATGAATGATCTGGCCAATTCCAACATGACTACTAATCCCCCCAAGCGAATTGACTTCAATACGCCTGAGCTGCAACGCAAGCGCCGCATTCGCGCGCTCAAAGATCGCTTCACCCGTTGGTACGTCCTCATCGGCGGCCTGGCGGTGCTGGCAGCCATCACCCTGATCTTCTTCTTCCTCGCCTATGTTGTTGCGCCGCTGTTCCAGGGTGCCGACCTGACCGCGAAAGAGTCCATTACCCCGGCCTGGATGCAGGACGCTGGCAAGCCACTGATGATCTCGCTCGAAGAGCAGAATCAGGTAGCCATGCGCGTTTCCGACAAGGGCCAGGCGTTGTTCTTCGATATCGACAGTGGCGCTGAATTGAAGCGCGTCGATCTGTCGATCCCGGCCGGCACCACCGTGACCTCCATCGGTGAAGACCAGCCAGGTCACCCGCTGGTGGCCGTAGGTCTGTCCAACGGTCAGGCCCTGGTGTTCCGTCACACCTATAAAGTCAGCTACCCGGAAGGCAAGAAAACCATCACCCCGGCCGTCGAGTACCCGTACGGCGAAACGCCAATCGCGGTCAACGAAGCCGGCGGTGCGCTGGAACACGTCAGCCTCAACGCCAATGATTCGACCCTGATGCTGGTCGGCTCCACCGGTTCGCAACTCAATGTTCTGTCGCTGACCAGCGAAGAGAACATGATGACCGGCGAAATCACCAACGAGCAGAAACGCATCGAACTGCCGCAAATGACCGAGCCGGTGAAGAATATTTTCGTCGACCCGCGTCAGCAGTGGCTTTACGTGGTCAACGGGCGTGCCCAGGCCGACGTGTTCAGCCTGCGCGACAAGAGCCTCAACGGTCGCTACAAACTGCTTGAAGACGGTGAGGCTCAAGTCACCGCCAGCACCCAACTGGTGGGCGGCATCTCGCTGATCATCGGTGACTCCAAAGGCGGCCTGGCCCAGTGGTTCATGGCGCGCGACCCCGATGGCGAGCAACGCCTGAAGCAGATCCGCACCTTCCAGATGGGCACCACGCCTATCGTTGAAATCACCGCCGAAGAGCGCCGCAAGGGCTTCGTTGCCCTCGACGCTTCCGGCAAGCTTGGCGTGTTCCACAGCACTGCCCACCGCACCTTGCTGGTGGAGCCGGTCGCAGAAGGCCAAGGCGTTTTCGGTCTGTCGCCGCGCGCCAACCGCGTGATCGTGGAAGCCGGTGGCAAGTTGCACCCGCTGCTGCTCGACAACCCGCACCCGGAAGTCTCGTGGAGCGCGCTGTGGAGCAAGGTCTGGTACGAGAACTACGACGAGCCTAAATACGTCTGGCAATCGACTGCCGCCAACACCGACTTCGAACCCAAGCTGAGCCTGTCGCCGCTGACCTTCGGTACCCTGAAAGCCGCGTTCTACGCCATGCTGCTGGCCGCTCCACTGGCCGTTGCCGCTGCGATCTACACCGCGTACTTCATGGCTCCTGGCATGCGCCGCAAGGTCAAACCGGTGATCGAGCTGATGGAAGCGATGCCGACGGTGATCCTCGGTTTCTTCGCCGGCCTGTTCCTCGCGCCCTATGTTGAAGGGCATTTGCCGGGCATCTTCAGCCTGCTGATGTTGCTGCCGATCGGCATCCTGGTCGCCGGTTTCACCTTCAGCCGCCTGCCTGAGTCGATCCGCCTGAAAGTCCCGGATGGCTGGGAAAGTGCGCTGCTGATTCCGGTGATCCTGTTCGTAGGCTGGTTGTCGTTGTACATGAGCCCGTTCATGGAGAACTGGTTCTTCGGTGGCGACATGCGCATGTGGATCTCCCACGACCTGGGCATCACCTACGACCAGCGCAACGCCCTGGTAGTGGGCCTGGCCATGGGCTTCGCGGTCATCCCGAACATCTACTCCATCGCCGAAGACGCCGTGTTCAGCGTGCCTCGCGGCCTGACCCTCGGCTCCCTGGCCCTCGGTGCCACGCCGTGGCAGACCATGACCCGCGTGGTGATCCTCACCGCGAGCCCGGGCATCTTCTCGGCGCTGATGATCGGCATGGGCCGTGCGGTCGGTGAAACCATGATCGTGTTGATGGCTACCGGTAACACCCCGGTCATGGAAATGAACCTGTTCGAAGGCCTGCGCACCCTGGCGGCCAACGTCGCAGTGGAAATGCCCGAATCGGAAGTCGGCGGCAGCCACTACCGCGTGCTGTTCCTCTCGGCGCTGGTGCTGCTGTTGTTCACCTTCGTCATGAACACCCTCGCAGAACTGATTCGTCAGCGTCTGCGCAAGAAATACTCGTCGCTTTAAGAAAGGTAGAAGTCTGTGAAACAGAACTCCCTGAAAGGATGGTTCAAGAGCGGCGCCCCCGGCGTCTGGATCAGCGGTGGCGCGGTGTCCATCGCGGTCATCATGACCATTGGCCTGCTGGCAGTGATTGCCGTGCGTGGCCTGGGTCACTTCTGGCCGGCGGATCTGATCCACGCCAGCTATGACGTGCCGGGCCAGGGCCAGCATCTGGTCGTCGGTGAGGTGGTGCAGAAAGAAGAAGTGCCGCGCGCCCGTCTGAAAAGTGCCGGTCTGCCGGTGCCTGATCAGGGCCCGGAATTCATGACCCGCGAGCTGATCAAGGTCGGCAACCGTGATCTGAACGGCAACGACTTCACCTGGGTCGTCGGCGAGTGGCTGACCAACCAGACCACCCCGGTCGAGTTGATGGCCATCGAGCGTCGCGAGTGGGGCAACTTTTACGGCTACCTCGTTAACGTCAAACAGGACGGCAAGGTTATCGCCGAGGGGGAAGCGGCATGGCCTGAGCTGCAAGCGCGGATCGACCGCGTGAACAAGCTTGCTGCGCAACTGAAGTCACTGGAAAAGAGTGATATTGGTGCGATCAACGCAGGTCTGGAGCGCATCCGTCTGCACGGCCGCAAGCTGGAGCTGGAAGGTAAACTCGACGCAACCGCACAAGCGGACATGGAATCCGAGCGCGCTGAGCTGAACGCCCGCTATCAGGATATCGAAGCGCGTCTGACTGACTTGCATGCACAGTTCAACCGCGACGCTTTGACAGCCCGCGACGCCAATGGCAAAGAAATCGAAATCGGTCTGGGCAAAGTGGTTCACGCCTACCAGCCGAACGCCATGAGCACCTTCACCAAGATCGGTTTCTATTTCAGCAAGATCTGGGAGTTCCTGTCCGACGACCCGCGTGAAGCAAACACCGAAGGCGGGATTTTCCCGGCGATTTTCGGCACCGTGATGATGACCCTGATCATGGCGATGATCGTGACTCCGTTCGGCGTGTTGGCAGCGGTTTACCTGCGTGAATACGCCAAGCAGAACGCACTGACCCGAATCATCCGCATCGCGGTGAACAACCTGGCGGGTGTTCCGGCGATCGTTTACGGCGTGTTCGGCCTGGGCTTCTTCGTCTATGTGCTGGGCGGCTCGCTCGACCGTCTGTTCTTCCCGGAAGCACTGCCAGCACCGACCTTCGGTACGCCGGGTCTGCTCTGGGCCTCGCTGACCCTGGCGCTGCTGGCGGTACCTGTGGTGATCGTGGCTACCGAAGAAGGCCTGGCGCGGATTCCTCGCACCGTGCGTGAAGGCTCGTTGGCCCTCGGCGCGACCAAGGCTGAAACCTTGTGGAAGATCGTGCTGCCGATGGCCAGCCCGGCGATGATGACCGGCATGATCCTCGCCGTGGCTCGCGCCGCGGGTGAAGTGGCGCCGCTGATGCTGGTGGGTGTAGTGAAACTGGCGCCGTCGCTGCCGGTGGACGGTAACTACCCGTACCTGCACCTGGACCAGAAGATCATGCACCTTGGCTTCCACATTTATGACGTCGGCTTCCAGAGCCCGAACGTCGAAGCCGCGCGACCGCTGGTGTACGCCACGGCGTTGCTGTTGGTGCTGGTGATCGCGACATTGAACCTGTCGGCGGTGTACATCCGTAACCACCTGCGCGAGAAGTACAAGGCGCTGGATAGCTGATTTCCAATGTGGGAGCGGGCTTGCTCGCGAAAGCGGTGGGTCAGGCAACATTGATGTTGAATGTGCCGGCCTCTTCGCGAGCAAGCCCGCTCCCACACTGGACCGCGTCCACCGGAATATTGATGGGAACTGCAATAAGCAGCGTTCCGAACCGAATTTGTTAGCACAGGGAGCCTCCCATGCAGCACGAAGCACATACCCACGGCATCAACATGTCGGCGCTGGGTCGCGACAAACAGAGCCTGAACCTCGAGCAGGAAACCGTAGCCATCGAAGTGCCGGGCCTGAGCCTGTTCTACGGCGAAAAACAAGCGCTGTACGACGTCAGCATGAACATCCCGAAACAGCGCGTGACCGCCTTCATCGGCCCGTCCGGCTGTGGCAAGTCCACGCTGCTGCGTACCTTCAACCGTATGAACGACCTGGTTGACGGCTGCCGCGTTGAAGGCGAGATCAACCTGTACGGCAACAACATCTATCGCAAGGGCGAAGACGTGGCCGAGCTGCGTCGTCGCGTCGGCATGGTGTTCCAGAAGCCGAACCCTTTCCCGAAAACCATCTACGAAAACGTGGTTTACGGCCTGCGCATCCAGGGCATCAACAAGAAGCGCGTCCTCGACGAAGCCGTCGAGTGGGCGTTGAAAGGCGCGGCACTGTGGGACGAGGTCAAGGACCGTCTGCACGAGTCGGCACTGGGTCTGTCCGGTGGTCAGCAGCAACGTCTGGTGATCGCCCGCACCATTGCTGTGGAACCGGAAGTACTGTTGCTCGACGAACCGTGCTCGGCACTCGACCCGATCTCCACGCTGAAAGTCGAAGAGCTGATCTACGAACTGAAATCCAAGTTCACCATCGTGATCGTGACCCACAACATGCAACAGGCCGCGCGGGTGTCCGACTACACCGCGTTCATGTACATGGGCAAGCTGGTCGAGTTTGGCGACACCGATACCCTGTTCACCAATCCGGCGAAGAAGCAGACCGAAGACTACATCACTGGTCGGTATGGCTAGTTGAGGCCGCCGCGAGCTACAAGCTGCATGCGGCAAGAAAGAAGCGGTGCGATTCCAGGACTTGTACATAACTGCTTGAAGCTTGCAGCTTGAAGCTTGCAACTTTCGCGGAGCGAAAAAGATGATTAGTAAAGAAGGCCTTACCCACCACATTTCCGCGCAATTCAACGCCGAGCTTGAAGAGGTGCGCAGCCACCTCCTGGCCATGGGCGGGCTGGTGGAAAAGCAAGTCAACGACGCGGTGACCGCGCTGATCGAGGCCGACTCCGGCCTGGCCCAGCAGGTGCGCGAGATCGACGACCAGATCAACCAGATGGAACGCAACATCGACGAAGAATGCCTGCGCATTCTGGCCCGTCGTCAGCCGGCTGCGTCCGACCTGCGCCTGATCATCAGCATTTCCAAATCGGTGATCGACCTGGAGCGCATCGGTGACGAAGCGACCAAGATCGCCCGTCGTGCCATCCAGCTGTGCGAAGAAGGCGAAGCGCCGCGCGGTTACGTCGAAGTGCGTCACATCGGCGACCAGGTGCGCAACATGGTCCGCGATGCACTGGACGCCTTTGCCCGTTTCGACGCCGAACTGGCCTTGTCGGTGGCGCAGTACGACAAGATCATCGACCGCGAATACAAGACTGCCCTGCGTGAGCTGGCTACCTACATGATGGAAGATCCGCGTTCCATTTCGCGGGTTCTGAGCATTATCTGGGTGCTGCGTTCGCTGGAGCGTATCGGCGACCACGCGCGCAATATCTCGGAGCTGGTGATCTACCTGGTACGCGGCACCGACGTGCGGCACCTGGGTCTCAAGCGCATGAAAGAAGAAGTCGAAGGAACAACCGGCGAAAGCGCTAATGTTCCGGGCAAAACTGACGATAAGTAAGGTTGCCCAAGTAAAGCGCCCGGCCTTTTGGCCGGGCGTTTTTGTTTGAGCTTCACGAATTCGAAAAGCAGCACCCCGCGAACGAAAAGTCCGGCGTGACTGAAGGTTTTTGGCAATGTGCCATCAGCAAGGCGGTATGCTGGCCGGGATTTTTTAAAGGGGTTTTGGATGAGTAAGGTCAATGTGTTGGTCGTGGACGACGCGTCGTTCATTCGTGACCTGGTCAAGAAGTGCCTGCGCAACTATTTCCCGGGCATGCGGATTGAAGACGCGATCAATGGCAGAAAGGCCCAGGCCATGCTGGCCAAGGAAGCCTTCGACCTGGTCCTGTGCGACTGGGAAATGCCGGAAATGTCCGGCCTGGAACTGCTGACCTGGTGCCGCGAGCAAGACACCCTCAAAACAATGCCCTTCGTGATGGTCACCAGCCGTGGCGACAAGGAGAACGTTGTCCAGGCGATCCAGGCCGGAGTTTCCGGTTACGTCAGCAAACCGTTCACCAACGAGCAACTGATCACCAAGGTCAAGCAGGCGCTGCACAAGGTCGGCAAACTCGACGCCTTGATCAACGTAGCCGCAACCAAAACCAGCCCTGCCTTCGGTAACGACTCCCTTGCCGCCTTGACCGCTGGCAAGGCACCCGTAGCGACACCAACGGCCGCACCCGCACCGTCCAAAGGCTTGCTCAACAGTCCACCGGTCAAGACGCCTGCGACCTCCTCGGCACCCACCAGTGGCCGTGGCCAGGGTCAACTGCGTTTGCCGAACGGCATCGCGCAATGTGTGATCAAGGCCTTGAGCCTCAAGGAAGCCCTGTTGGTGGTCAAACGCACCGAGACCCTGCCGCAGATCCTCGACAGCGCCGTGCTGGATCTTGAGCAGGGCGACAACGCCGAAATCGCCCGCCTCAACGGTTACCTGCACGCCGTCGTGGCCCACGAACCGAAGCCCGACAGCGACTGGCTGCAACTGACCTTCCGTTTTGTCGACCAGGATGCGCAGAAGCTCGATTACATCTCCCGCCTGATTGCACGGGGTACGGCGCAGAAGCACTTTATTCCTGGCGCTTGATATAGGGCCGCCTGACAGTCCGCTTTCGCGAGCAGGCTCGCTTCCACATTTGTAATGCGTTCTCTTGTGGGAGCGAGCTTGCTCCGGGCGGCGATCCGACGATGGGGTCATCACTTTTACCGCACATCTGCTGAACACCTTTTCTGAAACATCTGCCGGCTACCCGGGTCCATTGCAGCTGCTAGGCTCAATCCCAGATCTCACTCGACAGAATCCTTGCTCATGTTCACGCGCCTGCTGTTTTTATGTGGCTTGTTCATGGTCGCCACCTCGGCCGTGGCCATGACCATCTACAAGTCCAAGGACGCCTATGGCGTGGTTTCCTACAGCGACCGCCCCAGCAAAGGCGCCCATGTGTTCGTTTTTCGCGATGGCATGGTCGAGCACCTTGAGCGTCAGGTGCGCCTCATCATCATGAAGAAGAACGGCGTGCACAGCGTGTACGTGCGCAATGACCTGTATGCGCCAGTAGAAGTCGAATTGAGTTTTGCCGGGGTGAAGAACGCCAGCGGCGTGCCGGGCGGGACGATTCGGCGGGTGATACCGCTACGCAGCAGCGTTCGTCTGGCGCGGCTCACGGCGACTAAAGGCGGGAGGCCCCTCGCATACGTCCCGAAGTTCAAATACTCCCTGGGCGACCCCTCTGGGCCCACGGTGGGCTATCGGTACCCGTTGCCCTGGCGTGGTGGACCATTCCGGATCAGTCAGGGCGCCAATGGCCCCTACAGCCACTTCGGGCCCAAGAGCCGATATGCCATAGACATCGCAATGCCTGAGGGCACGCCGATCATTGCCGCGCGAGGCGGGGTGGTGGTGAAAACCGAGAACAGGCAGAGCGGGCGCGGCACCGACGCTTCCGGCAATTTCGTGCGGGTGCTGCACGATGACGGGACCATGGGTGTTTACCTGCACCTCAAGAAAGGTTCGGTCTGCGTTCGGGAAGGTCAGCGAGTAACGGTAGGTAGTGCGTTGGCGTTGTCCGGCAACACCGGCAACAGTACCGGGCCGCACTTGCACTTTGTGGTGCAGCGCAATACCGGGCTGGGGCTGGTCTCGATTCCGTACCAGTTCAACCAGCCGGTGGGTGCGCTGCCCAACTTTGCGTTGGGCGGGAAGTGAAGTTTTCGGTGATCAACTGTGGCGAGGGGGCTTGTCGGAACGCCGCACTGCCCCGTTCGGCTGCGCAGCAGTCGTAAACCCAACTGCGCGGTATATGGATAATCGAGCTGACTGAATTCAGGGCCGCTTCGCAGCCCAACGGGGGCAAGCCCCCTCGCCACAAAAGGCCCTTCAGCCGCAGATCAATCCAGCATCAACACCTTGGCCAGAACGATCTTCGGCCCTTTCATCTTCTTGATGATGATCCGCAGGCCTTCGACTTCCAGCACTTCTTCCTCTTCCGGAACGCGCTTGAGGCTCTCATAGACCAGCCCGGCAAGGGTTTCGGCTTCGACGTGGTCGAGGTCGATGCCCAGCAACCTTTCAACCTTGAAAAGTGGCGTATCGCCCCGCACCAGCAGCTTGCCCGGCTGATACGCGAGGATCCCGCGTTCGGCCTTGCGGTGTTCGTCCTGGATGTCGCCGACCAGCACTTCCAGCACGTCTTCCATGGTCAGGTAGCCGATGATGTTGCCGTCGGCCTCTTCGACCACGGCGAAGTGCGAGCCGCCCTTGCGGAACTGCTCCAGCAACTGCGACAGCGGCATGTGCCGCGACACGCGCTCCAGCGGGCGGGTCAGTTCGGCCAGGTTGAACGACTCGGGAATGTGGTCCAGCGCCGCCAGTTCCAGCAGCAGATCCTTGATGTGCAGCAGGCCGACGAACTCCTGGCGCTCGCTGTCGTACACCGGGTAGCGGCTGAACTTGTGGCGACGGAACATCGCCAGGATCTGCTTGAGTGGTGCGTTGAACTCCAGGGTCACCAGATCTTCGCGGGAGTTGGCCCAGTCGACCACTTCCAGTTCACCCATTTCCACTGCCGAGGCCAGCACGCGCATGCCTTGGTCGCTCGGGTCCTGGCCACGGCTGGAGTGCAGGATCAGTTTCAGTTCTTCCCGGCTGTAGTGGTGCTCGTGATGCGGGCCGGGTTCACCTTGCCCCGCAATGCGCAGGATAGTGTTGGCGCTGGCGTTGAGCAGGTAGATGGCCGGGTACATGGCCCAATAGAACAGGTACAGCGGCACGGCGGTCCACAGCGACAGCAACTCGGGTTTGCGGATGGCCCAGGATTTGGGGGCCAGTTCGCCGACCACGATGTGCAGGTACGAAATGATGAAGAAGGCGGTGAAGAACGAGATGCCTTTGACCACTTCGGCCGACTCGACGCCGACTGCGCTCAACACCGGCTCAAGAATGTGGGCAAACGCGGGTTCACCGACCCAACCCAGGCCCAGGGACGCGAGGGTGATACCCAATTGGCAAGCCGACAGGTAAGCATCGAGCTGACTGTGCACGGTGCGCAGGATGTGCCCGCGCCAGCCGTTTTTGTCAGCGATGGCCTCGACCCGGGTCGAGCGCAATTTGACCATGGCGAATTCCGCCGCAACGAAAAATCCGTTGAGCAAAACCAGGATCAGAGCAAAAAGAATCATGCCGAAGTCGGCGAAAATTGTAGCGAGGGTCAAGCCAGGGGAAGGGTCCATGATGGAGTTTTGCGGGTTCCGTATATTCGAGAGGGAAGTAAAAAACCGCGCCTGAAAGGCAGGCACAAGTCAGCCAATGTAGCGGCTGACCGGCCCGTTGCCTAGTGGCGCGTGCTGGCCGGTATCAGTCAGCGGTGCTGATAACCCGAGATTTGGTGACCTGGGCCGGGGCAAAGTGGCAGGTAAAGGTACTGCCGTGGCCCGGCACGCTGCTGATTTCCATGCGTGCCCGATGTCGTAACAAGACGTGTTTGACGATCGCCAGCCCCAGGCCGGTGCCCCCGGTGTTGGAGTTGCGGCTGGAGTCGACGCGATAGAAGCGTTCGGTCAGGCGCGGCAGATGTTTGGCATCGATGCCGATCCCGGAATCCTGCACGCTCAGGTGCGCCCCTTGGTCATCGCCCCACCAGCGAATGCGGATATTGCCTTCGGCCGGGGTGTACTTCACCGCGTTGAACACCAGGTTGGAAAACGCGCTGCGCAACTCCGCTTCGCTGCCCTTGAGCAGAATCGTCGGGTCGGCTTCCAGGGTGATTTTCTGGTTTTTCTGGCCAGACAACTGCTGCGCGTCACTCTTGATCGATTGCAGCAAGCCGTCGATCGGTACCGGCTGGTTGTCCGACGGATAATCGGTGGCTTCCAGCTTGGCCAGCAACAACAGGTCGTTGAGCAGGGTCTGCATGCGTCCGCCTTGTTGCTGCATCTGCTGCAAGGCACGACCCCAGCGCGGGTTCACCTCGTCGACGTTATCGAGCAAGGTTTCCAGGTAACCGCAGATCACCGTCAACGGCGTGCGCAGTTCATGGGAAACGTTGGCGATGAAGTCTTTGCGCATTTGCTCAAGCTGATGGATGCGCGTCACATCGCGCACCAGCATCAAGTGCTCGTTGTTGCCGTAACGGGTGATGTACAGCTGGATTCGTACACGGTCGTTGGTCGGCGAAGGGATTTCCAGCGGCTCAGCGTAGCTGTCTTGCTCGAAGTATTCCTTGAAGCGCGGATGACGCACCAGGTTGGTCACCGGTTGGCCGCTGTCCTGTGGCGTCTTGAGGCCCAACAGGGTTTCGGCGGCGCGGTTCCACCATTCCAGGTTGCCGTCGGTGTCGAGCATGATCACCGCGTCTTTCAGCGCGGCGGTGGACTCCTGAACCCGGTCGATCACCGCTTGCAGGCGCCCGCGTACCCGTTGGTCGCGGCGTTGCAGGTGGTAGATGCTGTCGAACACCTCGCCCCACAGGCCGTAGCCGTCGGGTGGTGCTTCATCGGGTTTGTGCAGGCGCAGCCACTCGTGCAGACGCAGCAATTGCTTGAGGGTCCAGGCCAGGTAAAGACCCAGGCCTGCGGCGAGGCTCCAGCCGTAATAGCCGGTGATCAGGCCGATCACCAGGCAGGCGGTGACCAGCAGCAGCATGTGGCGAATCAGGGTGCCATGCCAGTTTTGGTTCACTTGACGCGCGTCCTTGTCAGCTTGTCGGGCGGTAAAGGTCCGGGTCAGGCTTTGGTAGAAAAGCGGTAACCGGTGCCGCGCACGGTTTGTACCAGATTTTCGTAAGCATCGCCGAGGGCTTTGCGCAGGCGACGAATGTGCACGTCGACGGTACGCTCTTCAACGTAGACGTTGCCGCCCCAGACCTGATCCAGCAACTGGCCACGCGTGTAGGCGCGCTCCTGGTGGGTCATGAAAAATTGCAGCAGGCGGTATTCGGTCGGGCCCATCTCGGCAGGACGGCCGTCGATGGTCACGCGGTGGCTGATCGGGTCCAGCAGCAGGCCGCCGACTTCGATTGGCGCCTCGCCATCGGTCGGGCCGGCACGGCGCAGCACGGCCTTCAGGCGCGCTACCAGCTCACGGGGGGAAAACGGCTTGGTGATGTAGTCGTCGGCGCCGACTTCCAGGCCCTGGATCTTGTTGTCCTCTTCACCTTTGGCGGTGAGCATGATGATCGGGATGTCCCCGGTCAATTCATCACGCTTGAGACGACGGGCCAGCTCGATGCCGGACGTGCCGGGCAGCATCCAGTCGAGCAGGATCAGGTCCGGTTTGCGGTCGACGATAATGGCGTGGGCCTGCTGGGAGTTTTCAGCCTCCAGGCAGTCATAGCCGGCCATTTCCAACGCAACGGCGATCATTTCGCGAATAGGCGCTTCGTCGTCGACGATCAGAATGCTCCTGCCAACCATGCCCTTAATCCTCTTGTCATTTAACTGTCTTGCGCCGCATTAGATAACGGAATTATTGCAGTCGTGTGACAGTATTTTAGTCGGTCGGCGATTGGCTGGATCCTGGGCTAAGCTTTAAGTCCGAATCCTGACAACCACAAAAGGAAGGTTTCCATGAAGCAAATCTCGCAATCCTTCAAGGCTCTGCTACTGGTTGCGGCGTTTTCCTTGCCGACCATGGCCTTCGCAGCTGAGCCGGCGATGATGAAAGACGGCATGATGGTCGACCATAAGGGCATGACCTTGTACACGTTCGACAAGGACACTGGCGGCACGTCGGTATGCACCGGTGAGTGCGCAAAACACTGGCCGCCGCTCAAGGCTGAAGCGGGTGCCAAGGCTGAAGGTAAATGGACAGTCGTCCAGCGTGACGATGGCACGATGCAATGGGCCTACGACGGCAAGCCGCTGTACTACTACGACGACGACAAGAAACCCGGAGACAAGACGGGCGACATGAAGAACAAGGTCTGGCACGTCCTCCAAGGGCCGAAGATGTAAGACATCTCATGTAGGAGCGAGCTTGCTCGCGATGAGCGTGAACGATTATGCGGGCCGTCTGGATAACCGCGTCGTCTTCAAATTCATCGCGAGCGGGCTCGCCCCTACACACGATATGGCGTTAACGCACTGCGTAATCCAAAACAATCCCCACAAAAATCGCCAACCCTGCCCAATGGTTGTGTAAAAACGCCTTGAAGCAACGCATGCGGTCCCTGTCGCGGGTGTACCAGAACTCCCAGGCAAAGCAGCCCGCGGCCGCCAGTAATCCAAGGTGGAACCAGCCACCGAGGTCGAACTTCGAACCCGCCAGCAACAGGCAACCCAGCGCCAGCCCTTGCAGGGTCAGGACGATCGCCCGGTCCGCGTCGCCGAACAGAATCGCCGTGGATTTCACGCCGATCTTCAGGTCGTCATCGCGGTCGGTCATCGCGTAATACGTGTCGTAACCCACGGTCCACATCAGGTTGGCGATCCACAGCAGCCATGCGACAGCCGGCAATTCACCGGTTTCTGCGGTGAACGCCATCGGCATCCCCCACGAAAATGCAGCGCCCAGCACCACTTGCGGGTAATAGGTGTAGCGCTTCATGAATGGGTAACTGAACGCCAGTGCCAGGCCGCCCAACGACAACCAAATGGTCGCGGCATTGGTGCACAGCACCAGCAGGAAACTCACGCCCATCAGCAGTGCGAAGAATACCAGTGCCTCTTTGGAGCTGATCTTGCCGCTCACCAGCGGCCGCTGCTCGGTACGCTTCACATGACCATCGACCTTGCGGTCCGCCCAGTCGTTGATCACGCAGCCGCCAGCGCGAGTCAGTACCACGCCAAGGACGAAAATCACAATGTTGGCCAGGGAGGGCGAACCCTTGCCGGCAATCCATAGCGCCCACAGCGTAGGCCAGAGCAGCAGGTAAATGCCGATCGGCTTGTCCATGCGGGTCAGCTGAATGAAATCCCAGGCCCGAGGGTTCAAGCGGTTCAAGGACTTGAGCAGGCTTTGGTACATCAACGGTTCTCCGATTGGGCGCAGGCGGCGTCCCACAGGGAAGGCAGGAAAATTTCGGCCACCAAAACGCTCAAGGCGCCGCGGTCGAAGCGCGAGCGGCGGCCCCACAGTCCAGGCGATTGCACCTCGGCGGGCAGCCACGCTTGCGGATAATGGCAAACCTCGATGGCCCGGCGCTGGAAGGCCTGATCGCAAAACAGCAATTCGCCCAGCGAGCGGCTGCCCAGTTCGTCCATGTGCAAGCCGTCGCCTTGCAATGCACTGCGTGACGCCACGCTGCGCGCAAACACCCACGCCTGGCCATGACCACGCAAATACACCTCGCGGACCCAGCCCTCACTGCCATCGGCCAGGTCCAGTGCTGCGCATTCGTCGGCACGCAGGGGCTGCCAGCCTTCGAACATCGGCGAGACGCTGAAGGCGTCATTCGACAGATGAATCAGACGTCTGGTCAGCGAGCCTTCGTCGAACAGCCAGTCGAGGGTGGAGGCATCGGGGAGGGGCGCCAGTTCGCTGCGCGAGAGCCAGAGAGGAGCTGGAGAGGGGGATTCTGTGTGATGCACAATGAGTCATTATTGGCAGCAAATGAGGCGGCGAGCTTAACATGTCAGCCGCCGATATCGATTGAAATGGCCTGCCGTTGCGCCGAACAGGCTTGCATCCGATGGCTCCGATCAGTACAAAACGCGCTGAGTTGGACGGCAGTGCTACAACCATCGACCGTCCGGCCGGCAAAACGCCTGAACCCTGAGGAAGTACCTGATGAAAAAGTGGCAATGTATCGTCTGCGGCCTGATCTACAACGAAGCCGACGGTTGGCCGGATGACGGCATTGCGCCGGGCACCCGTTGGGAAGACGTCCCGGCAGACTGGCTGTGCCCGGACTGCGGTGTGGGCAAAATGGATTTTGAAATGATCGAAATCGCTGCCTGAATAATTGAGGAGTAAGGAATGAACGCACCTGTCGTAATCATTGGCACCGGCCTGGCTGGCTACAACGTGGCCCGCGAGTTTCGCAAACTCGATAGCGAAACCCCGCTGCTGCTGATTACCGCCGATGACGGGCGCTCCTACTCCAAGCCGATGCTCTCCACCGGCTTCGGCAAAAAC
This sequence comes from Pseudomonas sp. BF-R-30, assembly GCF_019956175.1. Taxonomy (NCBI): domain Bacteria; kingdom Pseudomonadati; phylum Pseudomonadota; class Gammaproteobacteria; order Pseudomonadales; family Pseudomonadaceae; genus Pseudomonas; species Pseudomonas sp. BF-R-30. The sequence continues at coordinate 216,125 of NZ_JAHBDE010000076.1, forward strand.
AAGGATGCCGACGGCCTGAGCATGGCCGAACCCGGCGCCATGGCCGAACAGCTCAAGGCTGAAATACGCACCCACACGCGCATCAGCGGCATCGACCCGGGCCACAAGCGCTTGTGGATCGGTGAAGAAGCGGTGATCTACCGCGACCTGATCCTGGCCTGGGGCGCCGAAACCGTGCGTGTACCCATTGAAGGCGACGCGGCGGACTGCGTGTTCCCGATCAACGACCTGGAAGACTACGCACGCTTCCGTGCGGCGGCGGCTGGCAAGCGCCGCGTGCTGCTGCTCGGCGCCGGCCTGATCGGCTGCGAGTTCGCCAACGACCTGACCCTGGGTGGCTACGAAGTGCAGCTGGTTGCGCCGTGCGAACAGGTCATGCCGACCCTTTTGCACCCGGCCGCCGCCGCTGCGGTGCAGGCAGGCCTCGAAAGCCTTGGCGCTCGCTTCCACCTCGGGCCGGTGCTCAACCGCCTGCAGTGCGTGGCTGACGGCCTGGAAGCGCACCTGTCCGATGGCCAGGTGATCCCGTGCGACGTGGTGGTCTCGGCCATTGGCCTGCGACCGCGCGTCGACCTGGCGGCTGCGGCCGGTCTGCAGGTCAACCGCGGCATCATGGTCGACCGGCACCTGAAGACTTCCCACGCCAACATCTACGCCCTGGGCGACTGCGCCGAGGTCGACGGGCTGAACCTGCTGTACGTGATGCCCCTGATGAGCTGTGCGCGAGCGCTGGCGCAAACCCTGGCCGGCAACCCGACCGCCGTCACCTATGGCCCGATGCCGATCACCGTCAAGACCCCGGTCTGCCCGTTGGTGGTGTCCCCGCCGCCACGGGGCGCAGAGGGCATCTGGACAGTCGAAGGGCAGGGCGCCGACATCAAGGTTTTATGCCGCGATGCCGCGGGCAAGCTGCTCGGTTACGCCCTCACCGGTGCCGCCGTGATGGAAAAACTGGCCCTGAACAAAGAGCTTCCGGCCCTGTTGGCATAAATACCGGTCGTTCTGTCGGAATCACCCCCCTTTTGCCCTAACAATGGCCGCGCCGATACTGGCGCGGGGCCTCACTGCGTGCCATCCTCACTCCCGTCTGCCGCAGAGTAGAGCACCTGCGGCGCTTTGGGCGCTGCTCCATAGAGAGCAGCACGGACATAACAACAACAAACCGTCAAAGGGGCTTCACTCACATGCGTAAACCAGACCTCGCTGCAGCCATTGCTGAAAAAGCAGACCTCACCAAAGAACAAGCCAACCGCGTTCTCAACGCCGTTCTTGAAGAAATCACCGGTGCCCTGCACCGCAAAGACAGCGTGACGCTGGTGGGCTTCGGCACCTTCCTGCAACGCCATCGCGGTGCCCGCACCGGCAAAAACCCGCAAACCGGTGAACCCGTCAAAATCAAGGCCAGCAACACCGTTGCTTTCAAGCCTGGGAAATCGTTGAAAGACAGCGTTAATCCGTAATCCGTTTTCACCTCCCGCGTAGCGGGGGAGTGGAATAAAAAATGGGCACGCCAACCAGGGTTGGGTGCCCATTTTTTGTGGGTGACGAATCAGCCGAGCCCGCTTTGTTGCTTGGCGAGAATCGCCGCCATTTCCGGCTCATCCAGATGATCCAGTGCCCGCTCTACCAGCAAATGCGCCCCCTCAGCCACGCGACTGATCGCCAGGGCTACTGAGCGGCGTGAGCCGTCTACATCATCGGCCAGGTCAGCGGCGATGGCGCTGATGGACAGCAGATCTTCCGAGGCGTTGGCCAGGAGTGCTTCGGTGTTGATGTCCGGGCAGACGCTGAAGAGTTGGCCGCTGCGTTTCGTTGGTGTTTGTTTTGGTGGGGCGAGATAGTGATCTAGAGCGCGTTCGGCGGCTTCGTGGAGTTTTTTGGAATCGAGGGATTCGTAAGGTGATGCAGCCGGATCTTCTGGCGGATTAGGTGTTGGCTTAGTCATTGGTATATCCCGATATGTGTAGGTGAGGGACTGGCACCGTTTCGCTTGCATTCGAATGTGGTGGCAGCCGTACGCAGGTGTGCAAGACCGGGCATATCGGACCCCGGCAGACCCCAAAGGGACCTCCCACGCACAGCCGCCATATAGCGATCCAAAAAGCTTGTTTATGCTCAAAGGATTGCGAGGCAGTTGCGCGGCGATATGTACCGGACTTGCACGTCCGTGTCACCGTTTTTTGCGGTGGCTGGCAGAGGTTGGCGGTGGGTGTGGAGGGTGCCTAGTTCATGGAGGGCTCGGCATTTCGAAGGAAATGTCTGAGAAGGTTGAGGGGATTAAGGGCGAAGTCGCACTTTCCTTAAACACCCATCGCTGGGAATCAAATCGAGTTCGACCGTCATGCTCCGTATTCTTGATCGACAATGAACTTCACACTGCTGCAGTGATATAAACAGGCAGCAATCGGCCCAGAGTGTGTAAAAACGCATTAGGGCCTTGTCGGCGCGAAGAGCCGACGGCTGTTCGCTGAGTGAGTCCGCTTAAGGCACCATAGTTGATCAATATCGCATCGGTGCCCTTCAGCAAGGTTCTACA